>JAWOHT010000113.1:0-40450 GCA_046485045.1 Bacteroidales bacterium | reverse complement strand
TTGATCACTCAAATATCCGGCCAGAAAACGATTAATTTTTATGCTGCCCCAAATACCTTCTTTGATCAATGTCAATATTTTGGAGGATTCCGCCCTTTGGAATATTTTTTCCAGTAGCTCCTGACCTTCGGATGAATCCAAAAGCTTATCCGAATTCATGGAACCCGCCGAGGAAACCAGAAGTACTTTTCAATTTTGAATTATCAATATTTTTAATCTGTCCCTTAAGCATTTCTATTTCATTTTGCATTTCTTCAATAAGCTCCTGTTGTTTTTTATGCCCTTCTATCAGTATTGGAATAAAAGCCGTAGGTTGCAGGGTGTAAACATCTTCTATCGAATCATAATTTCCAATATTCGGATACAATTCATAAATATCTTGTGCCAAAAATCCGTATTGGATTTCTAAGTCCTTTTTTTTCTTTTGAGAATTTTTAGCCCCATTTGATAGACTGTCCAATTCTTTATAATTAAATACTTCTTCTTTAAATTTAAAAGTTACACCCTTTACTTTTAATAATTTATCAACATCAGTATCGGTGATTGAACTAATATCCTCTTTAAACCTTTTGTCGGAGAATGACGAAGGGGCAATTTTATAATAATAATGATTGGAATATATTGCATACCAGTATTTATCATATTTCCCAAGATATCCTGTATTGCAGACTGTCGGGTAAAATGTGGTTTCCTCCCAACTTGCGTCTATTGCAGCATGATAACCATAAAGATTTTGAAAACGCACTGGTGAATAGCCTCCATCAATAACTAGTTTGAAATTGGAAATTGGAGAAGTCCCAATCCCAACATTACCTGATGAATTCATTTGAATTTGAGCATTTAACATACTCATAGGAATAATTGTTAATGCAATCAATAATAATTTTTTCATTTTTTTTAAGTTTTAAATGTTTGTATTAGAAAAGACTTATTCCACTTTGCCTCGGATCTATGTGTGCTTACAATGTCTTTAAATAGTTGAATACCTGCCGTTCTGATATACCTAATTTTTCAGCCATATCAGCGGCTTTGTTCCTTGTTTGGTTTTTAATACAGTGGTCAATGTGCTTAATAACATTTAATGCTTTTGAAATTGTCATGGTCTTAGGGTTAAAATATGTGAGAAATGGTACTCATTGCTAAATTTTTTATAGTGTCAAATCAACGATCCTTTGTCTTTGTTTTAGGTTATCTATATGTATATTGTCAAAAACACCCAAAACCTTACCCTCAATTTCAATTTATTTTCCTGTTTTGTGATAATTTAGATTCATTCTAAAATAAATAAACATGTTTTTGAGCTTGTGCAAAATCCGTTCCCTCTATCTTTACCAATTAATCTTTATCTTTACCCCGCATTTTTAGTAATGAAATTCGAGATACTTCATAAAGACAGGTCTTCAAAAGCACGAACTGGAAAGATCGTTACGGGGCATGGTGTGATCAATACCCCCATTTTTATGCCAGTGGGTACCGCGGGCAGCGTGAAAGCCGTGCACCAGCGTGAACTTGTGAATGATGTTAATGCCGAAATTATTCTTGGCAATACATACCATCTTTATTTACGGCCCGGGATTGATACCATCAGGCAGGCCGGAGGTTTGCACCGGTTTATGAACTGGAACAGGCCGTTGCTTACCGACAGCGGCGGCTACCAGGTGTTTTCGCTGGCCGACAACAGGAAACTGAAAGAAGAGGGCGCCATTTTCAGTTCGCATATTGACGGTTCAAAACACACCTTCACCCCCGAAAATATCGTGGATATACAACGGCAGATAGGCGCCGACATTATCATGGCCTTTGACGAATGTACGCCATACCCTTGCGATTACAAATATGCCGCGAAATCAATGGAGCTCACCCACCGCTGGCTTGAGCGTGGCATAAAACGGTTCAATGAAACCGAACCCATATATGAACATCAGCAATACATGATGCCCATCGTGCAGGGCAGCACATACAAAGACCTGAGAAAAATTTCGGCCGAAACCATTGCTTCGTTTAACATGACCGGTAATGCCATCGGCGGCTTGTCGGTGGGCGAACCCGAAGAGGAAATGTATGAAATGCTCGAAACGGTTACAGGGGTGTTGCCCGAAGACAAACCACGTTACCTCATGGGCGTAGGTATGCCGGTGAATATCCTCGAAGCCATAGCCCTGGGGGTTGATATGTTCGACTGCGTGATACCCACCCGTAACGGACGCAACGGTATGTTATTCACAAGCGAAGGCGTTATCAATATAAAGAATAAGAAATGGAAAGATGATTTCTCACTGCTCGACGAAAACGGAACATCTTTTGTTGACACACAATATTCGAGGGCATATTTACGTCATTTGGTAACATCGGGCGAGATGCTTGGCGCCCAGATCGCAACGCTGCACAACCTGTCGTTCTACTTATGGCTTGTAAGAGAAGCGCAGAAAAAGATTGCCGAAGGGAATTTTATGGCATGGAAAAACATGATGGTAAAAAAATTAACTGTCAGATTATGAAAAAATTCAAACTATATATCCTCGATAAATATATTATTAAGAAGTTTTTAGGCACCTTCTTTTTTGCCATTATGCTTATCATTTTAATCGCGGTGGTGTTCGATTTCTCCGAAAAGATTGACGATTTTATAGAGAAAAGCGCACCCATTCATGCCATCATATTCGACTATTACCTAAGCTTTATTCCTTATTTTGCCATACTGTTTATGCCGCTGTTTACTTTCGTGGCTGTTATTTATTTCACTTCGCGCATGGCATACAACACCGAGATCATTGCCATACTCAGCAACGGGGTTAGTTTTAACAGGCTGTTGCGGCCTTATTTTATCTCAGCTACGCTTATCGCGCTGTTTTCGTTCCTGTTAAGCAATTTTATCATTCCCGGTTCTACCAAAAAAATGCTCAATTTCGAAGAGCTTTATTACCGCAACAAACCGGCCACATTCAGCAAGAGAAATGTCCACAGGCAGATAGAGCCGGGTGTTATCATATACCTTGAAAACTATAATACCTACAATAACACCGGCCGTAAGTTCTCTATTGAAAAATATGAAGACGGCAAACTGGTATCAAAACTACTTTCTGAACATCTACAATGGGATTCCACAAAAAACAAATGGAATATACGTAACTATTACATTCGCGACTATGTTGGCGATAACCAGATAATAACAACCGGAACAGAGACTGACACCACCTTAAAGATAACCCCCGAAGACTTCAGCCGAAGGGACAATGCCATACAGGCAATGAAATACAAAGAGTTAAAGCAGTTTATTGCAACACAGAAGATGCAAGGCTCGTCGAGTGTTGACCTTGCCCTGATAGAAAAATACAAAAGGTCTTCGCTGCCCTTTTCAACATTCATTCTTACCCTCATTGGCGTTTCGGTCTCCTCGCGAAAAGTAAAGGGGGGAATAGGCATGCACATTGGGCTGGGACTGCTGCTGAGTTTCTCTTATATCCTTTTCATGCAATTCTCTACCCAATTCTCAATAAGCGGTACTTTTAGCCCGTTGATAGCTGTCTGGATACCGAATATTATCTTTGCATTCATTGCATATGTTTTGTACCGCATTGCCCCGAAATAGCCCCCTAACCAGATACTCAACCTCACGGGCAAACGCTGCAAATGCCCACATTCAGGCCTCGACCATAACTGTTCAAATTCTTTTTTAGGATTTCGTATTCTTTTTGTTATTTTTGTCCGGCTTTTAGTTATATTACCACACAGGTGTGTTTTTTATTCAAACAGAACCATCACCTCTGAAAATATTCGTGTTATATCCTGAAAGCTTTGACCAGGCCAGTGGGTCATCCATACGGAATAATTTAAAATTGTATGTTTTTTTCATTTAAACGATTGGTACTATGCCACTAAAAAAGAAAATTCAGGAACTAAAGAAGAGGCGCGAACAGGTACAAATGGGCGGTGGGGAAAAAGCCATCGAGAAACAGATTGCCCTCGGTAAACTTACAGCGCGCGAAAGGGTTATTATGCTCTTAGACGAGAACTCTTTTCAGGAATACGACCTTTTTGTAGAACACGAGGCACGCGACTTTGATATGGACAAAAAGGTTTTGCACGGCGATGGTGTGATTATTGGTACCGGCACCATTAATGAAAAACCGGTATGTATCTTTGCCCAGGATTTCACAGTTGCCGGAGGCTCACTGGGATTGATGCATTCGCGCAAGATCATTAAAATTATGGACCATGCCCTGAAAATGCGTGTGCCGCTTATAGGTATTAACGATTCGGGGGGTGCCCGTATCCAGGAAGGTGTCAATTCGCTTGCAGGATACGGCGAGATATTTTTCAGAAACACCATCTCTTCGGGGGTCATTCCACAGATATCGGTAATATTAGGGCCTTGTGCCGGAGGGGCAGTGTATTCACCGGCGCTCACCGATTTTGTATTTGTTGTCAACAATATATCAAAAATGTTTATCACCGGCCCCGAGGTAATCAAAACAGTGCTGGGAGAAGAAATCTCAATGGAAGACCTTGGCGGGGCAAAAGTTCACAGTGAAATTACTGGAAATGCCCATTTTTTTGCCGAGAGCGAGAACGAATGTTTTGAACAGATAAAAAAGCTCATGACATTTATCCCCTGGAGCAACCAGACAAAAGCAGTTAAACACGAAAGCAAACTTCCAAAGAAAGAATATAACCTTGATAATATTGTTCCCGATGATCCACGTCAGCCATATGATATAAGAGATGTGGTCAAATCTATTGTTGATGGTTCGGAGTTTTTCGAAATTCAGGAGCTCTGGGCAAAGAATATGGTTATAGGCTTTGGGCGCATGAATGGCGAAACTTGCGGATTTGTCTGCAACCAGCCTTTGGTGCTGGCGGGTGTGCTCGATGTTGACTCATCCGATAAGGCCGCGCGGTTTATCAGGTACTGCGATGCTTTCAACATCCCTATTATCACTCTGGTTGACCTGCCTGGCTACCTTCCGGGTGTTGACCAGGAGCATGCCGGTGTAATAAGGCATGGCGCCAAGGTATTGTATGCATACAGCGAAGCCACCGTGCCCAAAATAACAGTTATCTTAAGAAAAGCTTACGGAGGCGGTTACATTGCAATGGGCTCGCGTCACCTTCGGGCCGACTTTGTTTTTGCATGGCCTACTGCAGAAATCGCGGTGATGGGCCCTGAAGGCGCTGCAAATATTATTTTCAGAAAAGAGATCACCACTGCCGAAGACCCTGAGAAAATGCGTAGGGAAAAGGTTGAAGAATACAAACAGAAATTTGCCAATCCATATGTGGCAGCAGCCCGCGGTTACATTGACTCGGTAATTGAGCCCTCTGAAACACGCACTCTTCTGCTGCATTCAATTGAAGTAGCCAAGCAGAAATGTATTTCAATGCCAGCCAAGAAGCACGGGATACCCCCGTTTTAAAAGTTTTCTTTGGTATCGTGACTTTAATTTCTGAATGACAGCATTGTGCTGAAAAAAATAAAATATGAAAAGCAATATAGAATCAGGGAATATAATTAAGAACAGCGGGTTGAAAACACTTACAATACACGGTGAGCAATACGAAACCCTGTATACCGGCAAATTTGAAAACAGAAAAGTCTGGGCCAAACCAGATGCAAAAAAAATTTTCAGCATCCTGCCGGGCACTGTGCTTCAGATATTCAACAAAGCCGGCGATACAATAGAAGAAGGCACCCTTATGCTGGTGCTTGAAGCCATGAAAATGCAAAATACCTATTACTATCCTTTATCAGGCAAAATAAAAGACATTTATATCAAACAGGGTGACAAAGTGCCAAAAGGTTTTTTATTGCTGGAATTTGAGTAAGAAGGTATATCTTATAACTTTGCACCCCAGATAAAGTAACCGTTCAGCAAGCTCTTGTTTACAGGTAATTCCGTAAACAAGCCATACACCGCAGAGCCGCTTCCCGACATAGAGGCATACAAAGCGCCCAAACGGTAAAGGTTGTTTTTTATATTTTCAATCTCAGGGTACAGTTGAAAAACACTTTGTTCAAAATCATTTATAACCAAATTTTTCCAGCGTTCTGCCGGTAATTTAATTAGTTCGGTAAGTTTTTTGTCTGGCAAAGACGGAGTGATTGAGGCGTAAGCCTCTTTTGTGCCCACATGGATACCGGGTTTCACAACAAGCAAATGATAACCTCTCAACGACAATAAGATATCACCGAAAAGGTTGCCCCGTTCGTATGCGAAAACCGGTATGTCTTTAATAAAGAATGCGCAATCGCTCCCTATTTCCGAGGCCTTCTGCTCCAGTTCGTTGTCGTTGAGTCCGAGAGAGAAGAGGCTGTTTAGCCCTTTCAGCATAAATGCTGCATCAGAAGACCCTCCCCCCAATCCGGCCCCCATTGGAATAACTTTATGAAGATATACCGAAACACCGGGCAGGCTGAAACGGTCATTAAACAGGTTGTAAGCTTTCACTACAAGGTTGTCTTCAGGGTTTTCTGTAACAGGCAGACCTGTAACCGAGAACCTGCATTCCCCTTTCAAGAGTGAAGCATCTGCTACAATTTCGAGAATATCACATAAACCAATCGGATAAAAGACGGTTTCAATATTGTGGTATCCGTCGGTGCGTTTTCCGACAATGTTAAGCCCGATGTTAATTTTGGCATTTGGAAAAAGGATCATCTTTAAAGATTTTGCCTGACAAAATTAACCTAATTTATGCAACGGCAAAATTGTATTTATGTTTATAACCAGTACCTTAATAAGGTTTTTAACAATTGTTCATTTATGTTCTGAAAAAGGTGTTCATAAAGAAATTGCCCTGTTGTGCATTTATTGAATGATCTCTGGTTACTTTTGTAGCTGGTTAATAAAAATCCTGATACAAATGGCCCAAAAAAGAAATACACCACAGGCAAAGCCGCTTCCGTCAGACCTTGAACTCGGTAAAATACCGCCACAGGCACCCGAACTCGAAGAGGTGGTTTTGGGGGCAGTAATGCTCGAAAAAGATGCCATTGTAGAGGTGATGGATATACTTACCCCGGAATGTTTTTACAAAGAAGAGCACCAGAAGATATTTAAAGTAATCATAGACCTTTCGGTAAACGATAAAGCTATTGACATTCTTACTGTTACCGAAGAATTACGCAAAAGAAAACAACTCGAAGAGGTTGGCGGCCCATTATACATAGCGCAGCTCACAAGTCGTGTTGCATCTTCTGCCCACGTTGAATTTCATGCCCGAATCGTAGCACAGAAACATATCCAGCGCGAGCTGATCAGAATATCATCCGAAATTCAAAACCGTGCTTTCGATGACAGCATTGATGTGAACGATCTTCTTGATTATTCCGAAAGCGAACTGTTTAATGTAGCCCAGGGAAATATTAAAAAGGAGACCGTAAAAATCAACCTGCTCATCAGGGAGGCCATTAACCAGATTGAGGAAGCAGGTAAGCGCGAAGACAGCCTTATTGGTGTACCTTCTGGTTTTACCAAGCTCGACAGGATGACCAGCGGCTGGCAAAAATCCGACCTGATAATAGTGGCTGCAAGGCCGTCAATGGGTAAAACAGCCTTTGTGCTTTCAATGGCAAGAAACATGGCGGTACAGAACAATAAGTCGGTTGCGCTTTTCTCTCTCGAAATGTCATCGCTGCAACTTGTAAACCGTTTGATTGTTGCCGAGACCGAACTTCCGTCAGGCAGAATCAGAAACGGAAAACTCAAAGACTTTGAGTGGGAGCAGCTCGATTACAAAATCAAAAGCCTCGTTGATGCCCCCATCTTTATTGACGATACCCCGGCCATCTCAATTTTTGAATTGAGGGCCAAATGCCGAAGACTCAAACGGCTGCACAATATTGATATCATCATTATAGATTACCTGCAGTTAATGACCGGGATTCCCGAAAATAAAGGGAACAGGGAACAGGAAGTAAGTACTATCTCAAGGGCTTTAAAAGGAATCGCCAAAGAACTGGATGTCCCGGTAATCGCGCTCTCTCAGCTTAACCGTTCGGTAGAAATAAGATCGGGCAGCAAAAGGCCACAGCTTTCAGACCTGCGCGAATCAGGAGCCATTGAGCAGGATGCCGACATGGTGATTTTTATTCACCGGCCTGAAAAATACGGGTTCCTCGAAGACGAAGAGGGCAATTCACTTAAAGGTATCGCGGAGATCATTCTCGCCAAGCACCGAAATGGCCCCATTGGTGAAGTTATGCTCCGTTTCAAGGAAGAATATGCAAAATTTGTTGATATTGAAGATGATTTCATTGCTCCCCTTGAAGACGATATGCAAACTGTTCCGGTTACTGTTTCTTCAAGAATGAACGAAGACCCTGGCGGGGGCTTTAAGGGCAATAGCGACCTGAAACGAAATGCCGATTTCAGTGATGAATCACCTTTTTAACCTGTTTGCAACATAAAACATTACAAAACATTTTTTTGTATAAAAAAATTATATAATTTTGTCGCCTCAAAAAAGCAAATAAATTTTTTATAAAAACATAGAAAGATGGCAAACCACAAATCGGCATTGAAACGAATCAGGCAGAATGATAAGAGCAGAGTTGAAAACAAATATTATTCACGTAGTACCCGCAATGCCATTAAAACCCTGAGAAACAGCAAAGACAAAACTCAGGCTGCCGAACTGTTGCCAAAAGTCACAAGACTTCTTGACAAACTGGCAAAAAAGAACATTATTCATGATAACAAGGCAGCCAATCTTAAATCGAGTCTTTCAAAGCACGTTAACAGCTTATAAGTTTTTATTAATCATAATATTAAAGCCCCTTTGCAAGGGGCTTTTTTGTTTTTCCTGATTTTATTCGGTCCAATCACGGTGAGAAGAATGTCATCGTGCAAACCATTAACCCGAACTATTCATCCGTTTTCTTTCAACATATTGCTGCGCATCACAGGTTGCCGTTGACAATACGCATTAATTGTGTACGGCTGTTGCAATTTATTTTGAAATATATCCTGTGGGTATGGTCCTTAACTGTCTGCAGGCTAATAAAAAGCTTATCAGCAATCTGCTGGTTCGACAATCCCTTGCATATCTCGTAAATAATTTCTTTCTCTCTTTTCGAAATCTCATACCTTTCACAAAAGCTGTCGAAAGTTGGCACAATGTCATCTTTTACCAGATAAGCAGAAAGATCGGCAAAATATCGCAGGTAAAGTGGCAGAAAAACACCCAGCAAATAGAAAGCCAGAATAAATATCAATGTAAAGTAAATATTCTTATCATAAAACATAATGATTAGTAAACTTTGAACAACCATTACCAGGGCAAGGCCGGTTGATATGTTCCTGATATCATGTTTTTTGACGACGGGTCGGTTTTTCTTTCCGGATAACAGGTAAAACAACCCGGTTATAGTGTAAAGAATGTAGAATACAATAAAGACATTTTTAACCAGGCCTGCGCTGTTAATAACCGAAGTTTTTTCTGATAGTATCGCAATAACTGCAAAAATCAGCAAATTTATAATCAGATAGTAGGTTATTAAATAACCAGAAAATCTTTTCCCTGATAATTCTCTTGTAAAGCGCAGATACATCAACCCCGAAAATATTAAAAAAGGAGAGCCAAGATACACCGTTAAATTGGTAATTATCTGAAGCAAGGAAGATTCTGCGAGGTTTTGAAGAACAAGTACGATCAATAATTTGCCCCAAAAAACATAAAAGCCGAAGGTAAACCAGAACACCTGGTAGTATATCAGTGTGGAAAGAAAATCTGCTTTGTAGGCTGACCTCAGTTGCACCGAAACCATAATCCCGAATGAAATAATGGCTAATGTAAGTACAAAAATTGCTGCTGCAGCATAATGTTCCATAACGTAAAGTTATTAAAATCTGTTCGGGGACAAATGTAAATACAACCAAAGTAGTAGAAGGCATACTAAAGTCGGATTTATTTAAAACACTACCAAAGTATGACAGTAACCAGCAGTACTGTTTATAATTTTGAGATCAAATAAAAACGAATATTATGGAAACAATGAATCAACAAAAGTTACAACCAACCTTTGACAATAGTTTTGGTAATGGATGGAAAGTGATGAGGGAACAATTTCTGGTACTGCTTATAACAGTTATATTACTGGGCATCATTGTAGCCCCTTCACAAATATTTAAGATGAATTTTGATGGCAACCATAACCACTGGGACTGGGAAGAATTTACCAATTTTGATTTAGGAAGGTTCGCGGTATTTGGGACACTGGCCATTATACTGGGTATTTTTGCACTGGCATACGTACTTCTGGTAGTGCCGGTTTTTAAGTATGGGGCCGATATGATGTTTATTCATGCAGTTCGCGGCATCAGGCCACAGTTTGAAACACTGGTAAGCGGGTTTAAAGAAAACTATATGTATATTGTTTTTGCAAGCCTCCTTAAAACCGCGCTAATAATGCTTTCGCTGGTGTTTTGCATCATTCCGGGCATTGTTGTTGCCTGCCGGCTTGCATTTGTTTCATACCTGGTAATGGACAAAAAACTCGATCCTATTATCGCCGTGGAAGAGAGCTGGAAAATGACACGGGGTTATGGCTGGACCATTTTCCTGATGGGATTTGTATCTTTCTTCATATTCATATTTGGATTAATCCTCTTATTTGTTGGGGTATTCCCTGCACAGATATGGGTAAAAAGCTCTTTTGCAAGTATATACCAGGCCGTATTGCTGGAGAAGGGAAACGGGAACGGTTCAGTGGAATAATAGCTTTCGGTATAGAGAGTCGTGTGGGTGTCATCCTCAACGATAGCGAAGGAACTTCTTTAGGTGTGAGGCTTTAGGCGTTAGGCTATAGGCTTTAGGCTGTAGGAATAATGCTTCCGAATATTGAACAAGGAATAAGGAATGATGAATACAGAAGTGAAATCCATAACTCACTTCTCACCTCTTCTGCTCACCTCTCACAATCAACAGGCTTTACTGCGACGATTTTCTTTTAAATTTTTACAATTGTTTGCCAGAAAATCCTATTTGAATTCTGAATTCCTATATGATACAATCCTTTGGATAGTTCGCTTATATCTAATTCGAAATTGTTGCTGCCGTATTGTACTTCACGTAATAGGCGCTTTAAAGTCCTTCCCGAACCGTCTGTCAGGGAAATAACCAACCTGTCATTCACTTGAGAATTATACTTTATATGAACAATACCGTCGGCAGGGTTCGGATAAACCAGAAAATCTTCCTGCATTGTATTTTTATCTATTCCTAATATCCGGTTGTTTACTTTAATCATTTCCGAATAATCCGAATATCCCTTTTCTCCTTTGGATTTTAACCTGTAGAAATAAGTGTATGCTGTATTAAATGAAGTATCGGTATAATTTGTTTCATTTGCTGATATCGTGCTGTCTAAAACTTCGAAATGTAAACTGTCATGCACAGATCGTTCCAGTATGAAATAGTATTCGTCATCTGTATTGTCATTCCAGGTCAGCAGCACATCCTTGTCGCCTGTATATTGAGCTTTTAAGTTTGACGGCGGTATAACCGGATATGATTTAATTTTTGCCATCCATCCGGTACAATTTCTGTTATAACCTTTACACGGTGAAATAAACTTCAGGGTCAGACTTCCGGATGCATTTTTAGCATAAATAAGAGAACCGGGTTTATTCAAGGTGGTAAACACGTCAATAACCGGGCTGTTCGCATCTGTGCCGTCGTAAACGATAAGTGTATCTCCTGCATAAATATCAAATTCTTTAAAATCCAATGTTGTTTTATCATCTTCTTTTAAAGGCATAATGGTCTGGGTCTGTGAAAAACATCTGTCATATATAATATTATATCCCATATAGTCAAAATAAGTATTTTCCGAAACCTTAAATGTGCCATCCTGCATACAAAGGGCACCGGCAACAGCTTTTATCACTGTAGAATAACCCGAATTTCCGATATTATTATAAGATTTCAACCTGTAATAATACAATTTACCGGGTGTAAGATTTATATCTGTATAATCATGTTTATTGATGAAGGTATCAATTACAACAAAATTCTGAGGTGACTGCCCTTCTGATCTTTCCAGCACAAAACCTATGGTGCCGTCTGTTCCGCCAATATATTTCATCCAAACAATTTCTGCAGTTGTTGCATTAAATACAGGTAAAACTTTACATAATTCAGGAATTATCGGAACATCGGTTTGTGCATAAGTTTCATTTGAATAATTGGAATATCCCTTATCGTTTTTAGCACGTACCCTGTAATAATACTTTTTATTTTTTACAGCATTTTTGTCAATATACGATATAGAATTTGCATCTGCCGAATCAATAAGAAAGTAACCCGGCTCATATGAATCGCATAAATACCGCTCAATATAATATTTTGATTCAATGTTGCTGTTATCTGTCCATTTAAGTTCAATCTCAGTATAATTCAGTGCATTGGCCGATAAATCTGTCGGCCCCTGAGGAAGAAGTAAATTATATTCAAAAAAAACAGTACCAAAATTATCTCCGCCCAATATTAATTTTTCTTCAGAATTAACATACACCCTGGGATATATATCTTCCTGAAACAGTGTTCTTTTAATGACAGAATCCTTTGCAATATTGTACTCATAGAACATTTTTTTTGAGTCATAATCATAGCCGAAGAAGTAGAAAGAGCTGTCAACACCAATACCCGAAGTGGAGACGATTTTAAACGGGAAGGTTTTAATTTTCTGCCATTCGTTTGAACCAGGTGTGAATTCCCATAATTCATTATAATTATAAAGAAGATAGCCTTTGCCATTACTGCTAAATGCAGGTACACCCGATACATTGCCCCCGGGGAAGGGTGAGCGTTTTGTCCAGGTATTGTTTGTACTGTTATATTCCCATACTTCGTTGGTTGGGTTGCCATAAGTAAAGGAATTACCTGAATAAGTGACCTTATGACCGCCGGTAAGATAAGCTTTATCTCCGATTGAGAAGCAACTGGTATGAATGCGGCTTGTATCATCTATACTGTTTTTTTTCGTCCATATATCGGTTTCAAAATCATATTCCCATAATTCATTTAATAGTAAATAAGTGTTTACATCACTTCCATAAAATATGTATCCTTTATTCCCAATTTTTAAAGAATTTTTCCCAAAAATATTTTTCCCTGTCAAACTCTTTTTTTCAGTAATTGAATCATTCATATAATCGTAAGCCCACATCTTATCCGATTTACCAAGGCCAAAATAGAGAACACTATCGCGATAAAAGGCAACTCCCGGCTGCGATATATTATCATTTTCAAATATACGAGTCCAGGTACCCTGTTCGTAAGGCGATGCAAAATCTGTATTGGAATATTTATTTACATTTCCATACCTGGCTGCTACTTTATAATAATATACAACTCCTTCTTTAACATTTTTATCAATGTAAGAAGGATTATATTCGGAAGGAGGAATACTATCGATCCTGACAAAATGATCTGCATCATTTTCAGACCGCTCAATATAAAAACCTTCTTCACTTTTCGAATCATCATTCCAATAAAGTTCAATCTGATTAATTGAATAAGCCAATGCAATCAGGCCCGTCTGTTTGCCTGCATATGTAATTACCGAATCAACATTTGAATATGTTGAATATCCCAAACTGTTTTTTGCCCTTATCCTGAAAAAGTATACTGCAGTGTCAATAGTAGCAGAACTGCCATAGTTATAGCTTGTTTTATTGCTTTGAATGGCAGAAGCTAAATGATAATTGTTTTTATTGCCAACCGAGTGTTCCAGCTCAAATGACGTTTCATTGTCTGAATTGTCCTTCCAGGTGAAATTAAAATGGTTATAAGTGCTTACTGTAACATCCAGGCTTGATGGAGCTTCAGGCAGTGATGGAGCGGTAAATGCCCAGAAATCGTTTTTGTAAACAAGGTCATACATGCTTTCCATTAAATAGCCCAAACCTGCAAATGCTTTATTTTCAATCGAAAAGGCTATTATCAAATTCCGGTTGTTTTCACCAGTGGGGCCGAAAGCTGTTTCTGTTGTTAAGTCATTACTAACAGGATCGTAGACAACCACCGAATTATTGTTATTACCGCTTACGAGATAGGCTTTGTTATCGAGAATAAAACATCCTGCGTATTGTTTCTTGCTCAGCAGGTTATCTGCAAAAATCTTCTCTGTCCAACTGTCGGTAACGGGATTATATTCCTGTACATCATTAAGTACCATAGAATATGAATCAAAATACCACCCGGAACACAGGTATCCTTTTCCGTTAATAGAAAATCCCACGGCATCTTTACGCTTGTCGCCCGTAAGATCGGCTTTTTTTGTCCATGTATCGGTTTGAGGGTTATATTCCCAGATATCTTTTTGTTCATCAGAATTGTCAATACCGGTGGCAACATAACCTTTGCCCTGAATGCTGAAACATGCAGCGCCCGTTCTGGCTGTTCCGCCAAAGTCGGAGATTCTTTTCCAGGTATTCGTCCCGACATTGTATTTCCAGAAATCCTTCAGTTTTTCATAAACCGGATATCCGTTATCACCTGTGCCTACATAAGCGGTATCGTTAATAACAAATGCAACTGCACTTTCACGCGCCGAACCTTCAAAATCAGCTATTTGGGTCCAGGAATCTCCAGTAATATTGTACCTCCAGAAATCATTTTTTACGGTATCCCCATCGTACCCTAATCCGACATATGCATTGTTTCCGATGACAAAACTAACAGCCCCGCTTCTTCCGCTGCCCGGAAAACCTGTTTTTTGTTTCCAGGTGTATTGGGCACTGTTATTTTGGATAATTAAAACAGAAATAAATAAACAGAGAAAGGCCTTTGAAATAGCAAAATGTATTGTTCTCATAACGGATGTTGGGTTGAACACAAATTATTTTTTATTGCAAAAATATACGCATTTAATTTAACTAAGTTTCAAAAGACTGGCTGGTATTGAGTTTAACAAAGATAATAGGTTTAATCTATGATACTGTTCCGGCGGCACGCAGACCACAGGCAGGAATTTTTTATCCTGTTCACAACCCGTTGAAAATAATATCTTTATTTCGATGGCTGACTAAAAAATATTTTGTAATTTGTGGTGCACTAGTTCTAACTACAACATCTTAAAAATGGAAGCTGACAGAATATAAGTTTTTTTCATTTTTTAGTTACAACCGGCATTTGGTGTGAAAAAACATATACCCTAATAGCGATAAACGTAATTTGGTTTATCGGTATGTTTTGTGGGTAATGCCAAAAGAGCCACGCGATTTTCGATTATAAGCTGATTTCAATACAGGGATTAAAAGATTATCTTTGTGTAAATGGATAATAAATGGATTTTAAAATTCTAACTGATAAATTACTGGATGATTACACCAAAGCGGTGAGAGAATCTCCATTGTATAAAATTGATAAAATCAAAAAACTGGAGATGCCAGTTGATTATTCTCAATTTTATAAATCAGTTTCATCAGTTTATTCATCAAAGATTGAGGGAGAGGATATTGACTTTGATAGTTATTTTAAACACAAATTCTTAAAAGTTAAATTTAAACCTGATTATACCCGAAAAGCAGATGATTTATATTCAGCATATGATTTCATTGACAATAATAGATTGACACTTGAAAATGTTCAAAAGACACATTCCATTTTGAGTAAAAGTTTGTTACCCAAAAGTCAACAAGGATTTATTCGTAATAATCCAATGTTTGTAATCAATAGCGATGATAAAATTGAATATGTTGCGGCAAGTCCAGAGATAGTTAAATCGGAGCTTGACAGATTGTTTCATGACATTGACTTGTTACTAAATACAGGTTTAAATCCTTTTGAGATATTCTATTATGCTTCATTATTACATCTTGTTTTTGTAAAAATCCATCCATTTCAAGATGGAGACGGACGGACTGCAAGATTAATTGAGAAATGGTTCCTGATTGAGAAAATTGGACAAAAGGCGACTTCAGTTCAATTGGAAAAAAACTATTACAAAAGACTTAAGGATTATTATTCAAATATCAGGAAGATTGGACTTGAATACGAGGATTTGGACTATTCAAAAAGCCTTGATTTTTTACTAATGACAGTTAAAGGGATTGATGATCAAGATTAAAGGCACATACCCACAATACAATATAGTAAATTGGGGTTGAGGTGGTTACGTCCATCATCGCGTCACGCTCCAACCCTTTCAACGGTGGACAATGACGCGTCCCGAAATCTCCAACATGCCATATTGTCAACGTTTGTGCAACGCAGAAAAACCGAAACGATGAAACTGTATGATTGATTCAATTAACCCAGCTGGAATTTTAAGCAAATACATACAAAACTATTTTATTGTTGAAACATACAATTCAATTGATTTTATGCCTAAAGAAAGAGTTTATCCTAATGGAAATGCTACAATGGTTTTTCATTATGGTTCTCCATCAATATTTCAGAAAAAGGATTCAAGCAAAAACATTGAACCAAATTTGGTTATATGTGGGCAACAAACCAGCTATTATGACTTGTCATTATCTGGTAAGACGGGCATGATTCTTATTGTATTCAGACCACATGGAGTAAAATATTTTTTCAGTTTCCCAATTACTGAATTATTAAATGAAAACCTTTCGCTTCATGACTTGCTTAATAATGAAACTATTGAATTAGAAGACAAATTGTTTAACTCTCCGGATAACAGACAAAGAATTACTCTATTAGAAAACTTTCTCATTAAAAGACTATTTACCTACGGTGAGGGCTTCGCCGTTCATAATAATGAATTTGAACGAGTTGAACATGCCATAAAAATAATTGAGAATTCCAAAGGACAAATTAAGGCTCAAGATATTGCACACGAGGTTTGTTTGGGAATAAAACAATTTGAAAGGACTTTTTCAAAATATGTTGGTATTAATCCCAAAAAGTATGCAAGCATTGTCCGGTTTCAAAATGTCATACAAATGAGAAGAAAGCATAAAAACTCAAGTATGTTTCAATTAGCTTTTGATAATGGGTATTACGACCACGCTCATTTTATACATGATTTTAAAAGTTTTACAGGACTTTCTCCAAAAGAATTTTTTATTGATTTCAAATAAAGACCATTTTTTACAATTTTTTTATATGCACATACTACTATTTTTGCAATAAAACGGAAAGCATGAATAAATTGGAATTAAAACATAAAGAAATAATTGACTTTTGTATAGCAAATACAGACGATTCGATTATTAAAAAATATTCGAGATACTTTAAAGAAGGTTATAATGGATATGGCATTGATTCGAAAATTCTCGAATCGCAAAAAACTAAATGGTTAGTTTCATGGAAAAATGAAATGACTATTAATGATTACTTAAACCTGGGCGATTTGCTAATCGCTACTGGTAAATTAGAAGAAGCAAGTTTTGCTACCCAGTTTATAGCATCAAAAAAAGATGAATTTTCAATTGAAACATTTGATAGGGTTGGGAAGTGGTTGGAAAATGGAATTCAAAACTGGGCAACTACTGACGTATTGTGTATGTTGGTTTTACCCGGGTTTATTTACAACAAAATCATTGAACCCAAAGATTTTATAAATTGGACAAAATCTGAATCAAAATGGAAAAGGCGAGCAGTTCCGGTTACTTTTTATGAAGTGATTAAAAAAGGCCATAGTCCTGAACCCATTTTATCTGTGATTGAGAAACTAATGGAAGATAAAGAAGAAGATGTTCAAAAAGGGTTAGGTACACTTCTAAGAGAAATTTGGAAAAACCAACCTGAAATAGCAGAAGAATTTCTTTTAAAGTGGAAAGATAAATGTGGGCGGAAGATTATTCATTATGCGACTGAAAAAATGGATAAAAACAGTAAAGAAAAATTTAAAAAGACTAAAAAATAGAATCAATGAAGCAAACAAATAATAACCTGGTTTCCTATTGTGGATTTTACTGTGGTGCTTGTCCAAAATATACAAAAGGACAATGTGAAGGGTGTAAAGGTGATACCCCAAAATGTGCCATAGGATACAAAGCCTGTAAGGTGAGACCATGTTGCATTGAGAATGGCTTTAATTCTTGCGCCGAGTGTGATAAATACGAGTCAGTTAAGGATTGTAAATTATATAATCCATTTATGATAAGATTTGGACAATTTATTACACGGACAAATCGGAGATTGGGAATTGATATGATAAAAGAAAAAGGAGAATCTGATTTTGTAAAATACATGATCGATAAAAAATGGGTGACGATTAAGACCGGAAAACAATAATGCGCAGCACACAACAACGTGTATAAAACATTGGAAATTAAGTGTTTAAATCAATCGTTCTGCCACGCATCAGTATTTTTGTCGGTGGATAGGTACTTAGCCCGCAATCCCCAACGTATTCTAAAGCAATTGTTTGGCAAACATTTTGCAACAGATAACCTATCCGAAATAGATATTAATAAATCAAGAAATAATGTGAATTAGTGATAATATAAGATATTAATATACGTTAGTAGTTAATTCAAACTCATACATATAAGTAAAACCCTAATAAGATGAAAAATTTATTTTTTATTTTTTTAATGTTAGTCTATTCAAAGGGATTCTGCCAGGTAATAGATACATATCAAAAATATAAAGACTACCAAAATCAAAATTTAAACAGGATAATTGAGTTACAGAAAAAAGAAAGCAAAAATGATGCTGACAGGTTTGCAATTATTGAGTATTATGAGAATAGTAGTGAAATTCTTGAGAACCTCTTAAGTCAAGATTCACCTCAAAGCGCTGAAATTACAAAGGAGTTACTAGATAATTACACGTATTGCATGCGTGCATATCCTGATAAGAAAGACTCAGTAAAAATTATCGAATATTATAATCGGGCCAAAACATTAGGTTTATGCAAACCAGAACATATAGTATTCCGAATTGAATTATCAAATTCTGATATTTTTCCATATATCAAAAATGATTTTTGCGTTAAAAATTCATGGGATGATAATTCTTTTTCAACCCCATTTAAGGAAGATATTTCTGATCAGGAAAAAACTGCAGGACTTTCAAAACTTTGGTCAGAAGCAAAATATAATTTTGTCTATTTCGACCAGGTACCAGATTTAAATTGGGATAGTCTCTATTTTGCCTTTATTCCTAAAGTGTTGGCCACTTCATCAACAAAGGAATATTACGACATCCTTAAAATATTCTATTCCAAACTTGAAGATAGCCATTCCGGTGTTTTTTATCCTGACCAGCTCAATATTGGTCGACCACCATTAAGATGTAGGATGATAGAAAACAAGGTATTAGTGTCAAATGTTTTGAATGACAGTCTTGCCAGTATTGGTATAAAAAAGGGATTGGAAGTTGTTAAAATCAACGGTTTACCAGTGATGGATTATGCGAATAAATATGTAATCCCTTACATAAGTTCATCCACTAAACAGGACTTATTGGTACGTACCTATAAATATGAATTATTTGCCGGCAATAGAACCGAAATGTTACAAATTGGTATGATTGATAGTAAAGGAAAATACCACGAATATACAATTAGTAGAAAACTACCTTATAACATACATTCTAAAAATGATAAAACCATTGACTTTAAATTACTGGACAATAACATTGGTTATTTAGCGATTAACTCTTTTAGCGGAAAAAAACCTGTAATAAAAGAATTTGACAAAATTTTCAATCAAATATTGCCTACCGAAGGGTTAATTATTGACATACGAAATAATGGAGGAGGAAACAGTGGCAATGGAGATTATATTTTTAGTTGTTTCATTGACAAACCTGCCAATAAATGGAGTAGTCAAACTCTTGATTACAGACCTGCAGAAAGAGTTTGGAGAACTGGTATCCCTTCATGGTATCAATATGAAAAATCATTACTTAACCCCAATAAGATTAAATACTATAGCAAACAGGTTGTTATCTTAATAAATGCAAATACTTTTTCTGCAGCTGAAGACTTTTGTATTCTTTTTGACATCAACCAACGTGCGGAAATAATTGGACAACCAACAGCTGGTAGCACTGGGCAACCTTTATTATTCAATTTGCCAGGCGGTGGATGGGCGAGGGTTTGCACCCTTAGAAGTTATTATCCAGATGGTAATGAGTTTGTAGGATATGGTATACAGCCAGACATTTATATTAACGAGACTATCTCAGATTTTCAGAATGATAAAGATATTGTATTGATTAAAGCTGAAGAGTATATGAAGAAAAAAATTAAAGAATAGAAAAACGTTTGCCAACACGCGGTATAAAACATTTGTGTTTAGGTGGTTACGCAAGATCTCTATCGCGAATCAAGTTTGGTGTAACTGGACAGGAAAGAAGCCCGCAATCCCCAACGTATTCTAAAGCAAAACGTTTGTGTACAAGCATCCCTACCAATTAAACTTCGGTTGAGTTTGTAAGCAAACGTCAAAAATGAATTAAAAAAATAAAGTCACTGAATGAATATTTTAATATATGCTAAAAAATTGATAAATAGACAATTAAATTTGACGTTTGTCAACAATTGAAAAAACGGAACAACAGATAATAAATAGAGTAAATGTTTCGTCATCGGAGCAGATTGATAAGGAATTGCTGAATTGGATACAAAAACCTATGGTAATAGCCGAAAAAAAGTAAAAAAATGGACAAAAGGCCAGAATTAAATATAGAAATTTCAGTTCAGGATTTTAAAGATTTCTATTGGTATAAGGAGGAATTGGTTGATTTTTGTCGGTCGGAGAACTTAGATAAAGGGGGCGGAAAAATAGAATTAGCCAGTCGGATTGAAAAATTGTTAAAAACAGGTGAACGTGAACCACATCAGGAAAAAACGTCAAAAACGTCAAAAACTTCACGATTTGATTGGAATACTGAAATACTGACAATTGAAACAGAAATTACAGATAATTACAAGAATACAGAAAATGTAAGAGAGTTTTTTAAAAATCAGATTGGTGATAAGTTTAAGTTTAATGTGAAATTCATGAATTGGATGAAATCTGCTCAAGGTAAGACTTTAGGAGATGCAATGGAGCAGTGGGTTTCGATAACAAATGAAAAGCGAACTGATAAATCTCATAAACAGATTGCACCTCAATTTGAGTACAATACTTATATTCGGGATTTTATGAAAGACAATCCAGACAAAACATTGAAGGACGCAATTGGTTGTTGGAAATTTAAGAAATCGAAACCAGGTGATAATAAGTATTGTAAATCTGACCTAAAATGATAGAGAACAAACAAAGGATTCCACCCGATAATCCGATATAGCATCTTTTCTCGAAAAAAGAGGTGAGAAGTTTATTACAGCGGAAACTAAAAAGAATGTGAATTAAGTTGCGCTTATGTATTGAATTATTACTTAATTTTACGATTTAAACTCATTATAAATGAACAGACTTGGTGAACGCATTAAGAAAAGGCGCGAACAATTGCATTTACAATTAAATGATTTGGCGAAAATGGTTGGCATATCTTCCAGTGCTCTTTCACAAATAGAAAATGCCAAAACCTCCCCTTCTTTAGCAACCATTAAAACAATTGCCGAGAATCTTCATTCAACAGTGGGCGAATTAATCGGAGAACATGAGCTTTTATCAAGGAATCCTTATATCTCATATGATGAAAAAAAATTTGTGAAAGAGAATGAATCAGGTGCCAGTCTTTATCTTTTATCATACCACGATTCAGGAAAATTGATGGAAACTTACCTTGTAGCTTTTAAACCCAATGCCAATACCGATGATTTAATGACTAACCACCCCGGCCAGGAGTTTATGTTCGTTTTTAACGGAGAAATTGAGATTGATTATGATAACAAAACATATAGATTAAAAATGGGGGATTGTTTTTATTTGAATACAGGTAAATCGCGCAAATTAATTAACTCATCACAAAAAATAGCAGAATTAATATGGATTGTTAGTCCTCCAAATATGTAAAAAAATTTGCTATATCTATTAAGTAATAATTAAAATATTAATTACACCTTAAAAATAATTAAGCAACACTTAATTAATTAAGATAATTATTATCTTTGACAAAAAATAAAATGAAAAACAAGGTTGTATTCCTTAGCATGGAAGGAACTTATATTTAAATAATTACATAAGGAATTATATGAATGGGTTTTTTACTGTTTTGAACGAAAAAAACATAGTGTTGACAGACAAGATTGTGGATTTATTGCAGAATTGTAAAAGTTTATCGGTTTTTAATACCACTAACGAACTGGCGTTAGCGGCTACAAATGGAATTGAGAATACTGAATTTGAGGTTAAATATGATGTGCCAGGGAAAGGTGAGTACATTGAAGCAACTGTTCAGCGTGTAAGAAACGGTATATCTGCCAATTATACTGAAGCCTACATGCGTCGGAGAGACCCGGATACAATGGCAATTGCTGATGACAAACCAACAGACAAAAAACGATTCAAAGATAAATATGGGTTTGAGTTTTCAATATTGCAGGATGAAACATTTGAATGGTTAAAGAAACAAGACCTGGCAGTATTTTTTTATTTTGCCGGAAGAGTTAATATTGGTTCGCTGGGAATTGCCATCGCCCCTGCAAATGCAGCCTTTTTTGCTATGGGCTTGTCTATGTTGCAGGAAATAGTGGCCATAGATGATTTAAGGGAGAATTCCGAAATAAAATCAATAATTTTTGTTGCCCCTATATTCAGGCATACACATTTCAACGGCAAACAAGTTGTGGTTCACAACAGAATCGAAAATGTTCACGAACTCTATTCATACAATCTGTATCCGGGGCCAAGCGCTAAGAAAGGGCTTTATGGCGTATTATTAGCGCAGGGAGAAAAGGAAAATTGGTTAACAGCACATTGTTCTGCAGTACAATCAGTGAGTCCGTATGATAATATTACCGTCTTTATGCACGAAGGGGCAAGTGGTGGTGGTAAGAGCGAATTGCACCAGCATATTGTAAGAGAGCTCGACGGGCGTGTATTATTAGGAAGAAATTCAATTACCGATGAACAAAGGTTTATAACAATACCCAGATTTTGCAGCTTCAATCCGGTAGCAGATGATATGGCATTCTGCCATCCGTCATTACAGCGTGGTGATGGTAAATTACGGATAATTGATGCTGAAAATGCCTGGTTTGTGCGGGGCGATAGTGTCCGGCAATATGGTGATGACCCATATTTGGAAAAAATAACCATTAACCCGGTTAAACCACTATTGTTTCTGAATATTGAAACCAGACCGGAATCTACAGCTTTAATATGGGAGCATATCCAGGACGAACCCGGAAAATCTTGTCCTAACCCCCGGGTTATTTTACCAAGGAATATTGTGCCCAATGTTGTTGATAAACCTGTTTCTGTTGATATAAGGAGTTTTGGTATACGTACGCCAATTTGCTCAAAAGAAAAACCCACATACGGAATTGTAGGGCTGTTCCACATTTTGCCGCCTGCCCTTGCATGGCTTTGGCGTTTGGTAGCTCCACGCGGGTACAATAACCCGAGTATTGTTGGTTCAGGTAATATGGAAAGTGAGGGTGTGGGTTCATATTGGCCTTTTGCAACCGGAAAAAGGGTTACCCATGCCAACATGTTGCTGAAACAAATTATTGAAACACCCAGAACTACTTTCACTTTAGTTCCAAACCAGAATATAGGAGTATGGAATGTGGGTTTCAAACCACAGCTTATTATGCGGGAATATCTTACGCGCAGAGGTATGGCTAAGCTAAGAAGTGACCAGTACCAGCAGGCACGTTGTCCATTGTTGGGTTACGAATTGAACTATCTGACTATTGAAGGGTCTAAAATCCCGTCGCGCTTTTTAAAAGTATACAACCAGACCGAAGTTGGGTTCGAAGGTTACGATGCAGGAGCTGAACTGTTGCAAAAATTTTTCAAAGAAGAATTACAAAAATTCCTGCAAGATGATTTATTGCATACCGGTAAACGCATTATCGATGCCTGTTTATCAAATGCATCTATTGAAGAATATAACGAAATAGTTCCCATGAGTTATCAGTATTTATTTAACAATATAGAGGATTATGAACAAAGTAGTAGTAATAATGGGGTCTAAAGCAGATCTTGAGTGGAGTAAAAAAATCATACATGCCCTCCAGAAATTTAATATTGATGCCGTATGCCGTATTGCCTCTGCCCATAAAGTTCCGTTACAGTGTTACGACATTATCAAAGAGCAGGAAAAGAAAAATGTGGTGTTTATAACTGTTGCAGGCAGGAGCAACGCACTTAGCGGTTTTACCGATGCCCAAACCTATTGCCCTGTAATTGCTTGCCCCCCGGTTGGCGATTCTTTTGGCGGTAGCGACTTGTTTTCAAGCTTGCGAATGCCTTCAGGTGTTGCCCCTATGGTTATTCTTGACCCCGGGAATGCCGCATTGGCCGCCGCAAAGATTTTAGCCTTGTCTGATGAAAAGGTTATGGAAAAAGTGAAAGCCTATCAGGAAGAGCAGAGGCAAAAACTAATTGAAGATAACAACGTTTTGGCCGGATATTGCGAATAATTCATTTATAACATAAGAATAAAACAGGCTTGAAAAAAGGCACAAACATACAGGATGCTGCAGATACAATTGAAAAGGGTGAGCCGGTAGCATTTTCTACTGAAACGGTATATGGGTTAGGGGCTGATGCCTTTAACCCCAAAGCCGTTGCCAGCATATTTGAGGTAAAAAGGAGGCCTTCGTTCAACCCGTTAATAGTGCATACTGCAAAATATAGCCAAAGAACAGGTATAGGCATAGCCATAATAGACAGGCTTAATAAAGCGGCCTACCGGTTTTCAAACTCAAATGTAGATAAGAATGAAAAAGTACTTTAATCTTTTATACTCTTTTGTAATAATGCTCTGCCTTGGCAGCGTTTATGCATGGAGCATTTTTGTACCCGGGTTGAAAGATAATTATCATTTTACAACCACGCAAACACAACTCGTTTTCGGGGTGTTGATTGCAACCTTTACACTTACAATGGTTTTGGCAGGAAAATGGGAACGTAAATTCGGGCCGCACCTGGTAACTCTGCTGTCTGCAGTGTTTTTTAGCCTGGGGTATATAACAGCAGGGTTGTCGAAAGGCAACTTTTTTTTTGTCTTTCTCGGAATAGGGGTTATAGTAGGTATCGGAACTGGGTTTGGCTATCTTGTATCTATTACAAACCCTGTGAAATGGTTTCCAGATAAAAAGGGATTGGTTACAGGCATTGCAGCAGCAGGTTTTGGGCTTGGGGCAATAGTACTTACATGGTTGACCAAAATGCTCCTTGAATCTGCCAGCGATGTGCTTAATGTATTCATATATATCGGTATGGGTTATGGAACAGTCATTATGATTATGGCCATCTTAATTAAGGACCCTGTCACACAGCCATTTAAGCCAATACGGCAGCTCACCGGAATTTTTACAGGCACACCTTTTATTAAGCTGGCAATTGGCATATTCTGTGGCACTTTTTCAGGGTTGTTGGTAATCGGCAATTTAAAATCCATTGGAAGCCAGTATGCAATTGATAATAATACTTTGCTCCTTGGAATTTCTTTTTTTTCTGTAGCCAATTTTGCCGGCCGATTGGCCTGGGGCTGGGTGAGCGATTATCTGAAAGGAAACACAAGTATCCCGCTAGCTTTAAGCTTTTTGGGCTTTTTTGTATTTCTTATTGGGTATACTCCCTTGTCGCCTTTTTCATATCTGGTAATATCTTCTGCAATTGGCTTTGGTTTTGGGGCAAACTTTGTATTGTTTGCCAGAGAAACTGCTCATTTGTTCGGTGTTGGCAATATGGGGTATATCTACCCTTTCGTTTTTATGGGGTATGGTATGGCGGGTATACTTGGCCCGGCTACCGGTGGTTATATCTTTGACCTGCTGTTTAGTTATTCTTATGCTGCCTACATTGCTGCAGTTATTAGCATTACAGGGGCGATAGTTTTCATGTTTAGCAAATCTGAGAGCAACCAAATAATTAAATAAGAATGAGAATATACCTGATAGGCTACAAATGCTGCGGCAAATCAACCATCGGCCCAATATTGGCCGAAAAACTCGGATTTGAACTTATAGACCTTGATTCTTTAATCGAAGAAAGGCATGGAAAATCTATTCCCGAACTTTTCATTACAAATGATGAAATTAACTTCAGAAAGATGGAAAGAGATGCATTTTTCGAAATAATGAAAACAGAAAACATTGTAGTTGCAACTGGAGGCGGTTTCCCCTGCTGGTTCAATAATATGGAATTATTAAAACGTTCGGGTATTGTGGTTTTTCTGAAGGTTGACCCACGGAATTTATACTACCGCATGAAAAGGATTGCACAGGAACGCCCTGTCCTGAAAGGGCGAACGGGTTTAGCGCTGAAGTGGCATATAAACAAAATGTTAAGAAAATACGGTCATATTTATTACAATGCCCATATTGTACACGAAAACAATACTTTAAATGCAGATACATTGGTACACAAAATAAAACTTTATAAAAATGCTCTTATACATAATTTACAATAGTCATATAAACAAATGAAAACAAATAGAGTGTATATTGTATGCCCGTTTTCCCAAATGGAAGCGTTTATCAGGGAAAATATTGATACCGATGCATATTTTATTACCGGCATGGCTGGCCGTTTATGCTTTGGCGATGAAATAAACACGCAGGTAATATTATACTTTATTCAAAGGGAAAATATTAAAGAAATTATTATTGTTAATGATGTTAATTGCAGGTTTATGGAAGAGGTATTGAACAATAGAATTACAAAACCTAACCCTGCTACCATCATCTATAGAAAACTTATTTCTGACTTTAAGGAAGTATTTCCGAAAATAAAAACATCGGAAGAACGGAGGCATTTACTTGCCAAGCTTAATATTAACGACCACTTTCGCGAGATTAAAAGTAATGCTGTTCTAAGGCCCCTCTTTATTAAAAACAGTATTAAACTTAGAGGAATGGTAACCAACAGGTTAAGTAATTTCAAAGAACCGATAAATTTTATGTAATATATTTTAATTTATTGATAGAGAAACTCCAAGGCTTTTAGGCTTATATATCGAATATCGAATAAGGAACAAATGAATGATAAATACAGAAGTGAAATCCATAACTCACAACTCGCTCACCGCTCACCACTCACTGCTTCTTCTTCTCACCCCTCTCACCACCTCTCACAGTTTTTTTACCGAAATCAGGAATTTTTGTAGCCAAATAGCAAGATAAGTTGTAGTTTTTGATAATTTTGATTTTTTTTCGAAGCTGTAAAATCTTATCGTATATTGAATATATTTAATAAACCATATCCCTTTAACGATGATTTAAAATATAATACAAAAGTTATTTTTTTTATCAGTATTGGCGTCTTTGTTTTTTTATTTCTTTTTCAGCCGTTTAATATAAGCACTCTCCCCAAACTTGAAAAGTTTTACTTTATTACAGGCCTTGCTGTAATTACCTTTCTGGCGCTCAGTTTTCATTTATTGTTCTTACCCAGTCTTTTTCCCAAAAAATTTTCTTCAACCGGATGGAATATTAAAAAAGAAATTCTCTGGAACTTATGGATACTGTTTACCATCCTTGCCGGATACTTTTTTCTGAACAATCATCTTGGCGTTATGAAAGTTGGGTTTAGTATGGTCATAAAATCAGTTTTAACTGCCGTAATCCCCATTTCTGTTTTAATAATTGTAAACCACAATAAAAAATTGCGATCTCATGTTAAACTGGCAGATGAATTAAGCAAAAAGCTGAAAGAAAACAAATCTGTCCAGGAAAAAATAATTTATTTCAATTCAGATTACCAAAAAGACAGCCTTGCTTTAAAAGTAAATTCATTGGTATTTATCAGGTCGGCGAATAATTATATCGAAATCTTTTGGAAAGAAGGGGGTCTGGTCAAAAACCAAATGGTGAGGTGCAGTATGATTTATGCTGAAGAAAATCTGAATGAACATAAATTTATCTTTAAATGTCACCGGTCTTTTTTGGTTAATATAAATTTTATAGACAAAATTGAAGGAAATACACAGGGATACAAACTTTTTTTCGAAGATGTTAATTTTCCGATTCCTGTATCAAAAAATTCTGTTAGCAGGCTTAAGGAACTTATATAATACAATTTTGTATTTTGAATATTGCAGCCCAAAAATTCACTTAAAGGCTTTATCACTCACCACTAAAATGCTTGTTTTCGTCCCTAAAACAATTTTTTACACCTTCTATATTTCTGTTAATCCCTTTTATTTTAAATCTGTAATCTAAAAGTATATTTTTGCCCGAATTAAATTCAAAAAAAATATGAGTGGATTTAAAATTGGTGATCTGCATATAAATTTACCTATTGTGCAGGGAGGAATGGGAGTTGCTATTTCATTATCAGGACTGGCTTCAGCCGTGGCAAATGAAGGAGGTATCGGAGTTATTTCAGCGGCAGGCATTGGCATGCTGGAAACAGATTATATTAAAAATTACCGTGAGGCTAACAAAAGAGCTTTAAGAAAAGAAATACAAAAAGCCAGAAAACTGACCAAAGGCATATTAGGGGTAAATATTATGCTGGCAGCATCCGATCATGAAGAATTAATAAAAACGGCCATTAATGAAAATATAGATATAATCATAATGGGTGCCGGGTTGCCTCTAAAAATACCCGCAATGATTGAAGAAGCCGGGTTATCAAATCATCCTGCAAAACTGGCTGTTAAAGTTTCTTCAGCCAAAGCAGCAAAACTTATTTTTCAGTACTGGGCAAATAAATACCACCGAATTCCTGATGCTGTAGTTGTTGAAGGGCCTCTTGCAGGCGGACACCTGGGTTTTAAACCGGAAGAACTTACGGGTGAGGTTGTTTCATTAAACAGGCTGGTAGAAGAAACAGTTCGTGAAATAGGTATTTTTGAAAGCCAATTCGAAAGAGAAATACCGGTAATAGCCGCAGGAGGTATTTATACCGGAAAAGATATGTTCGACATTATGCAGGCTGGTGCTAAGGCCGTAAAATTAGGTACACGGTTTGTGACCACCTTCGAGTGCGATGCTTCGCCTTTATTCAAGGATAGCTATTTAAAGTGTAACAAAGAAGATATAACGATAATAAACAGTCCCGTAGGTTTACCCGGCAGGGCAATTCATAACGAATTTATCGAACAGATCATAAACGGTGAAACCAAACCTTTTAAATGTGTATGGAATTGCTTAAGCCCATGTAACTTCAAAGAAGCACCTTATTGTATAGCACAGGTATTATTTAATGCAGCACAGGGAAAAATGAATGAAGGTTTTGCCTTTGCCGGAGCGAATGCTTACAAGGCTACAAAAATTCAACATGTTTCGGAAATAATCAATGAACTGGTAATGGAATATAATATGGAGATGATGAAGAAACAGGTTTGCGAATCCAATAAATTATTATCGGATTTACTTTATATTCAGGCTGCTTCGTAGAAAATAAGATTTCTTAGTTTTTTCATCCGCAAGAGCTCTCAAGCGCAACAATAAAAGGGGGATTTTATCTGCCGGTTATTTTGTTTTAAAGATTTCTTTTTTACCCTTTTTTTAACAACTAATTTTTATATTTGAAGTCTTCAAGAACCATTCATTTCATTACAGGCAATGAAGCAAACCAACAATTACCTGTTCGATTTTCTGGATTTTGACCCTTCGCTGAAAGGTGATGAAGCTTTATGGCGTGCCTGTAAACCAGCTTCGATAGTGCAGTCTGGCGATGATATTGCTATTACTGTACCATTTCAGAAACAAAAACTCTCTGCCGGGATTAATGCCGATACAGATGCACCCCGGATAGATTACAAAATGGTAGTCAGGGGTTATGGAAATAACATATTGAGGGTAGCCATCGGCTTTGGTGTCCCTGAGATGCAGCAATCTTCCATGCTTCAGTTTTCTGACGATCTGGCTGCTTGTCCGCTGGGTTTTGAAAAAGGTGATAACGAATGGATTATAACCGATAAAAACGGTTGCAGGAAGGCTGTTATTGATTTCAGAGAACCTAAAATTGATTACTGGAGCGCGCTGCTTCCGGCCCCTGACGAAACCCTGAATGTAACTTTTCTTCCCGATGGTAAAAAAGAGATAAAAATCAGTGCTTACGACCAGTTTTTTCCTGCACGTCACGATGCACTGGCGCTCGCATACACTGCCAGGGAGGGATTGCCTCAGAAAGCAACCGTTTCGTTTCATGCTGCACCCGATGAGAAATTTGCCGGTAGCGGTGAAAGATTTGTTAAGACTGACCTCTCGGGTAAAACTTTACAGCTCGAAAACCATGACGGCCAGGGTGTAAACAGCCGGAGAACCTATAAAAACATACCTTTCTTTTTGTCCGACCGGTTATATGGTATTTTTTTGCATACCTCGGCGCATGCCAAAATATCGTTTGCAGATATTTCGACCCGTTCTGTGCAGCTGCTTACTGAACAACCCTTGATTGACATGTTCCTGATTTCCGGTGATTCTTTTGAAGAAATTCTGTTTCACTACAGACAGATAACAGGTTTTCCCCAGCTTCCGCCTTTATGGAGTTTCGGGATATGGATGAGCCGCATGACCTATTTTTCTGCAGATGAAGTTACGGATATCTGTAACCGTCTTCGTGAGGAAAATTACCCCTGTGATGTAATACATCTCGATACCGGCTGGTTTAAAACCGACTGGTTATGTGAATGGAAATTTAATCCCGAACGTTTTCCCGAGCCTGAAGAGTTTATTGCCGGGTTGAAGAAAAGGGGCTTCAGGGTAAGCCTTTGGCAATTGCCATATATTGCATATGGCGCAGAACAACTTGAAGAAGCTGTTAAGAACCGTTATATTGGCACATCAAAGAAAAAACAGACAGGTGACGGGTCAAATTTCAGTTCGCTTGATTATGCCGGTACAATTGACTTCACATCACCCAAAGCTACCGAATGGTACAAAGGGTTGTTAAAAAAGCTGCTTGAAATGGGTGTGGCATGCATAAAAACCGATTTTGGCGAAACCATTCACATGGATGCAGCATATGAAAATATGAAGCCTGAGCTTTTGCAAAACCTGTATGCATTGCTTTATCAGAAAGCCGCCTTTGAGGTTACCAAAGAGATTACTGGCGATGGAATTATCTGGGCGCGTGCAGGATGGGCCGGATGCCAGCGATACCCGTTGCATTGGGGTGGTGATGCTGCCTGTTCTTGGGATGGCATGGCAGGCTCGCTGAAAGGCGGACTGCACCTCGGCCTTTCGGGTTTTGCTTTCTGGAGCCACGATGTGCCCGGGTTTCACGGCGTGCCCGATTTTATGAACTCGATGGTACCAGACGACCTGTATGTCCGCTGGACACAGTTCGGCGTATTTACATCACACATAAGATATCACGGAACTTCAAAACGAGAACCCTATGAATACCCGAATATCAACAAAATTGTAAGGAGGTGGTGGAAACTTCGGTATGCACTTATTCCGTACATTTACGAACAAAGCAAAAAATCAGCCATAACAGGGTTTCCTGTGCTGAGGGCATTAATTATGTATCATCCCGAAGATAAAATGTGCTGGCAAATTCACGACCAGTATTATTTTGGTGATGATTTTCTTGTGGCGCCCGTAATGTCGTCTGAGAACCAACGTGATGTTTACCTGCCCGAAGGTATCTGGGTTAATCTTTTCAACGGAAGTGTTACCAACGGGGCTCAATGGTTAAAGGGTTATGAAGCCAGCCTGGAAGAAATGCCCGTCTGGGTAAGGTTCGGGGCTGTAGTGCCATATTACCCTGAAAGTGTTAATTGCACAGATGAAATGGATTGGTCAAAAACTAAAACACTGGTCTTTGATGATTCTTTCCGGGGCTTATATAAATCTGAAATCGGAAAGGTGATACAAAATGATTAAAACCTGGAAAGAAAACTGGCCTGAATCTAAAAAGCGGTACATAGACTGGTGGAATGGCAATGGTATCGTGCTAAGCATGTGGGAGCATATGCAGGCCGACGGCATGCCACATGAAAATGTCTTGCCTCCTTCGCCGGTTAAAGATATAAACCAGTTTTGGTTCGATCCTGTTTGGAGATCACAAAATATTCATTATCAATTATCAAAAAGTTCTTTAAGGGCAGATATTTTACCGGTAGCCAACACCCAACTCGGGCCCGGCTCATTGTCTGCTATACTTGGTGCTGAGCTGGAAGGTGGCACAGATACAATCTGGATAAGGCATAAAGAAGATTTTGGCGACGAGATTCAATTAGACGAACAAAACAAATGGTGGCAGCTACATCTCGACCTGTTAAAAGCATGCAGGGATATTTCGCAGGGAAAATATTTTGTCGGATGCCCCGACCTGATTGAGGGTCTTGACACGCTGGCAGGCCTGAAAGGAACACAGAATGTATTGATAGATATGTTGCTGAGGCCTGAAGTTGTTGAGAAGCAACTTCAAAAGATCAATGAGGTATATTTTAACGTCTTTGACAGGATTTATGAAATCATCAGGGAAGGCGATGAAATGGCTTTTTGTTACTTCTCGATATGGGGGCCGGGGAAAGTAAGCAAATTGCAGTGCGACATTTCGGTGATGATTTCTGAAGACGATTTCAGGAGATTTGCGCAGCCTTTTCTGCGAGAGCAGTGTCAGAAGATTGATTACACACTGTATCATCTCGACGGAGTAGATGCCATGCGACATCTTGATGCCGTACTTGAAATCGAAGAGTTAAATGCTGTGCAGTGGACACCGGGCGAAGGCCAGCCGCAGGGTGGTGATGCGATGTGGTACGACCTATACCGCAAAATTCTATCTAAAGGCAAGTCGGTAATGCCCTGCTGGGTTGAATTGAATGAACTCGAACAGCTCTTCGACAATATAGGCAGTAAGGGGATAAACATCCTGATGCATTTCAAAAACGAAGGAGATATTGATAAGGCGCTCAAAATTGTAGAAAAATACCGCTAACAAATGTTACTGAAAAATTTTTCATATTACAAACAACTTTAAATGGAAAATATTCACTCATTCCTTAAACCAATTGATTTTGCAGTAGTGGCTGCTTACCTTGTTGTGCTTATTGCAATCGGTTATTGGGTAAGTTTTGTTCAAAAGAGAAAATCTGGTGAAAATCTTTTTCTTGCCGGTCATTCGCTCGGTTGGGCAAGTATTGGTTTCACAATGTGGGGCACGAATGTTGGCCCTTCGATGCTGGTTGCGTCGGCCAGCATAGGTTACACAACGGGCGTTGTTGCCGGGAATTTTGGGTGGTATGCCTTTGTGTTTATTTTTCTGCTGGCAGTAGTGTTTGCACCCAGGTACCTTAACGCCCGTGTGATGACGTTGCCTGAGTTTATGGGAAAAAGGTTTGGGCAATCAACCAGAAACATACTGGCCTGGTACACGCTGGCAACCATACTTATTTCGTGGCTGGCGCTTACCCTTTTTGCAGGCAGTATTCTCATTAGCCAGATGCTGAACCTTAAATCATGGATTTCGGTGATTATACTGGTAGCCATTGCTGCATTTTTCACCATAGCAGGAGGACTGAAAGCAGTGGCCTATACCAATGTTTTTCAGATGGGGTTGCTTATTGCAGTGTCGCTTATTTTAACCGTTGTAACGATTATAAAGATCGGAAGTCCTGAAGTTGCCGGCGATGTAAGCCAGGGAATTTTAAGCCGGCTGGCAGATTACCGGGATAGTTTTATAAACGGGGTCAAAGGCTTGTATGAAAAAACCCCTTCACATTACTGGAACCTCTTTCTTCCTTTAGAAAACAAAGACTATCCCTGGCTGGCGATTATATTGGGGTACCCCATTATGGGGGTTTGGTTCTGGTGTACCGACCAGTCAATGGTGCAATCGGTTTTAGGGGCCAAAAGTTTGAAACATGGCCAGCTGGGTGCTAATTTTACCGGATGGCTTAAAATACTTGATGTTGCAATTTTTATCATACCGGGCATTGCGTGTTTAGTGCTTTTTCCCGATTTAAAAGACCCTGATGAGGCATACATGACGTTGGTTACCCGCCTGCTTCCCGCGGGAATGACCGGTCTGGTGATGGCAGTACTGATAGCGGCCCTGATAAGCACCATTGATTCGGCACTTAATTCTTTGAGTACTGTTTTTACAATGGATATTTATGTAAAAAAATTTAAACCTGATGCATCACAGCAGGATATCATCAAAACCGGGAGGGTTGTAACGCTTGTCGGGGCAATAATTGCTATATTTCTTACCCTTGCCATTGACAGTATCAAAGGTTTGAAACTCTTCGATATATTTCAGGCCATACTTGGATTTATTGCACCACCAATGACAGTAGTGTTCCTTTTCGGCGTTTTGTGGAAGAAAACCACCACCCGTGCTGCCAACTTTGCCCTTACAGGTGGTACCATTTTAAGCCTGGGCACAGGTTTATTTTACCTTGTTGGAGTTTCAAATGGACAGCAGTTCTGGCCCCATTTTCTTATGTTATCATTTTACCTGTTTGTAATCATTGCAATAACCACATATATCATTGCCATAGCATACCCCGAAGATGCAAATGCCGAAAAGAAGACATCTGTTTTAAGTGCCCTGCCTAAACCAGATAAAAAGGTACTGGCATTATGGATACTGTTAATTGTTACCATGACCGGATTTTATATTCTTTTCAACGGTCATTGAGATACGATTCAGTTGAGTAAAGCTATCAATTCAAAAAGTTCCATGTTGACCTCCTTATGCAGTTTAAAGGTCTTGTTGAGCGGAACATGAACAATACTACTGTTTACAAGCCCTATCATAATACTTTTCTGGTCGTCAAGCAGGGCTTCGACAGCAGCCACGCCCATTCTGCTGGCATTCACCCGGTCGATAACGGTGGGCGGGCCTCCGCGTTGAATATGCCCCAGTATGGTGGTGCGCACATCAAGCTCGGGAAATTCTTTGTGAAACCTTGAGGCTAGTTCTATGGCCCTTCCTTCGTCATCGCCTTCGGCAACCAGTATTATGCTCGATTTTCTTTGTTTGGCCCGTTCGGCGATGTTGTTCTTTACCCTTTCAAACTGGCCTTTTATTTCGGGGATAAAAATTCCGTCGGCGCCACAGGCAATACCGCTGGTAAGCGCTATAAAACCGGCATCTTTTCCCATCACTTCGACGAAAAATATGCGGCTGTGCGAAGCGGCAGTGTCCCTTATCTTGTCAACGGCGCTTACAACGGTGTTCAATGCCGTGTCGTAGCCTATTGTGTATTCGGTGCCGAACACATCGTTGTCAATAGTTCCGGGAATACCGATAACAGGGATGTTGAACTCTTTTGAAAAAATGGACGCACCGGTAAATGAGCCGTCGCCCCCAATTACAATCAGACCGTCTATCATATGTTTTGATAACTGGTCAAAGGCCTTCTGTCGTCCTTCTGCTTCCATAAATTCTTTCGACCTGGCGGTTTGTAATATGGTACCGCCGTTTTGTATTATTCCGCTTACATCATTAGATGAAAGCTGAATGATATCACCCTCTATCATGCCCTGGTAACCGCGCCTGATAGCAAAAACTTCGAGTTGGTTATGAATACCTGCCCTCACAACCGCCCTTATGGCGGCATTCATTCCCGGGGCATCTCCACCTGATGTCAATACGCCTATTCTTTTTATCACTTCCATTATTTTAAGATTGCCGCAAATTTTCAAATATTTTTTCTAAATATTGTTAAATCAATGTAACTTTTTTATTGATTCTGCAACTTCTTCCATCAACCATTTAGGTGTGGAAGTAGCGCCGCAAATGCCGACCGACTGAGCATTTTCAAACCAGCTTTTGTCTAACTCATCCTTATCAGAAACAAAATAGCTGTTTTGGTTCACGCTCTTGCAATCCTCAAAAAGCAGTTTGCCGTTAGAACTTTTCTTGCCGCTTACAAAAATAATTACATCGAAAGCTGAACAAAACTGTTTTAACCGTGGCGACCTGGTAGATACCTGTCTGCAGATTGAGTCGGTGCATGCAAGATAGATTTCAGGTTTTGATGCCTTGTATCTTGTTTTTATCTCGTTGAAAATCTGTTGATAGGTTTCAGGGCTTTTGGTAGTCTGGGCAAACAGGTGCAATGGTTTTGATGGGTCAAGGTTATCAAGGTCTTCCGGCGATTCAACCACTATTGCCCTGTTACCTGTCTGTCCGGTGAGGCCCACTACCTCGGCATGGCCTTTCTTACCGTAGATCAGTACCTGGCCCGAGTCTTCTTTCAACTCATTGTATTTATTTTTTATTTTCTGTTGAAGTTTCAATACAACGGGACAGGTGCCGTCAATTAACTCGATGCTGTTTTTTTGCGCAGTTTCATATGTTTCAGGGGGTTCTCCATGCGCCCTGATGAGCACTTTACAATTGCTTAACTGTTTAAACGTATTATTGTCAATTATTTCAAGTCCTAAGCTTTTAAGCCGTTCCACCTCTTTGTTGTTGTGGACAATATCACCCAGACAATACAACCTGCCTTCTTCTTTAAGAATCTTCTCTGCAAGGGTTATGGCCCTAACCACCCCAAAACAAAAACCAGACCCCTGGTCTATCTCAATTTTCATGACCACTATTGGTTGTATATTTGTTGAAAATCTTACGGAACCACTCCATCTGATCTTCGCGACTCATGTTGCTGTTATCAAGTAAAATGGCATCGTCTGCCTGTTTTAGCGGGCTTTCAAGGCGTGTTGAATCTTGCAAGTCTCTTAAATTAAGGTTTTTAAGAACTTCATGGTAATCGGCTTCCATACCTTTCATCCTTAGTTCATCGTAGCGCCTTTGTGCCCTGATCTCAGGGCTTGCAGTCATAAAAATTTTGAGGTCTGCCTGTGGGAATACTACGGTGCCAATATCACGGCCGTCCATCACAATTCCGCCATTTTTGCCCAATTTTTGCTGCAATGCAACCAGTTTTGCTCTTACTTCTTTGATTTTTGACACATTGCTCGCGTGTTCGGAGATATTTACCCCTCGTATCTCCCCCTCAATATTTTCACCGTTCAGAAATGTTTCATACTGTGCCTGCCGGTTTTTTCTGAACTCAATTTGTATGTTGTCAAGCACTCTGATAAGCTGTGCCTGCTGTATTGTGCTTCCATTAACAAGTTTATTCCTTATGCCAAAAAGCGCTACAGCCCTGTACATTGCCCCGCTATCGATATAAAGATAGTCAAGCTCCCTGGCAATGGCTTTGGCAAATGTGCTTTTACCACATGAGGAGTAACCGTCAATGGCAATTATGAGTTTGTTTTGCATAATTCAGGGCAATTGTAAAATGACAAAAATAACAATACTTTTCCTTTATTCAGGCCACTTTCATTTTTTAATTGATGGGCAGGGTTGGCTGTCTTTGATCGTTTTAGCTTAAAGTTTGCTGTTAAATTCAGATAGGTTCATGCTCAATGAAAAATAGTTGGGCGAACCATGAAGGTGGTATGTTGATCTTCCGTAGCTGAAATGAAATTTTGAAACCCTTAATCCTATGCCCCACGAAAATCCGATGGTACTGGTTTTTGATTCAATTTTCATCTCCTGGCGCCTGCGGTAATTGTACCCGAACCTGAATACGAAACTATTCGTGAGCCTGAATTCGGTGCCCAGGGTTATATGTCTCATTGTCTTGTCTATAGCATCGTCGAATTTGCTTTCACTTTTTTCCTGTCCTGTAAAGGCATTAAATGACGCTTCCTTTTCTTTGTCAGTCCGGTAAGTGAGGTCCCATTTTTCAAGATGATCGGCTACGATATAAAACGTAAAAGGTGAATGGGCAAGGCTTTTAGAGATACCCAGGGCTATATCAAAAGGCAAAGGTTCATAATCGCCATCGGCATAATAGGTTGATATCTGGGAGCCAAAGTTTCTGATTACCAGTGAGGCTGTGAAAAGCTTATCCGGATTGTGGTAAGTTATACCTGCATCTATTGCTGCCGCAAATGCCGTATATCTTTCGAGGGTGGAGTATATTGGTTTAAGGTTTACGCCTATGTGAAGCAGGCTGTCAATCTGCCGTGAATAAATTAGGTTAACGGCATAATCCGATGCATGAAACTCACCGTTTTTGGTGCCTTTATCATCGGCCGCTATGAAAGTACCGTAATTAAGATAGTGTATACCAACTGCGAAATTACCTGTCTTATCATAACTTTTTGAATAGGCTGCATACCCGTAATTAACCCCGGCGAAATATTTCACATAGTTCAATACCAAATGATTGTTCATACTTGCCGATAAGAGAGAAGGGTTAAAATAAGGCATGTTCAGGTCGTGGTCATACACAGCAACCGATTTTCCGCCAAGTGATGCAATGCGGGCAGAATTTGTTACATCGAGAAACTGAAAAGCTTTACCTCCGGTCTGTCCCGATGCAAAACCCGCGAAGGTTACGATGATAAAAAACAGATAAATTCTTTTATAATTCATGCTGACTATTAAAATTTAAACCCGAATGTAAAATTTGCCATAGGTGCAACCCCTGTATAGGCAACACCAAAAACATCGTACGCATAGTCGGGTACTTCGTCGTTGGCTTCGTCTGTATACTGTATACCGCCACCTATATTGAAATCGAGGGTGATACGTTCGAGTACCGAGAGTTTTATGCCAACCAATACACCGCCTGCAAAAGTTGTATAGGTGTTTTGCAAAATACCCGGTTGATTTATACCATTGATTTCTGCCCCGTCAAGATCAGTTACATCCAAGTATTTGAATTTAAAAAAGGGGGCGAAATAAGCCCTGTCAAACCTAAGCGCCTCAATATCGCGGTTAAGGCTGTTGGTGTATAACCTGAACTGTAAACCGCCCTGACCGCCAAAGATTTCTTCATATGAATTTTTTCTCAGCGACATGCCTCCCTCTAAAACCAATGCGGTGTTGTTTTCAAAAAAATGTTCGTACTCGAGGTAAAAGGTGTTGAGAAAAAACTGAAAAAAACCTACTCGTATTTCGTTGGGATACAAATTAATATCTTTTGTTATTTCCTGTAATTCTTCTTGTGGCCTGGCATACAATGAAAGAATCAGAAATCCTGTGATCATCAGTATTTTTTTCATAGCTTTAGATTTTAAACGAACAAATATAAATTATATTATTTTAACAGAATAAAATTTATATTGATGACGGATAAATCAGAAGTTAGGTTGCTTCATCATTTAATATTTATCTTTGAACTGTTAAAAAAAACCAATGGAAATCAGGCAAGGCAAAACGTCAGGAGAAAGGATAATTTTTATTCTTAATCCTGTTTCGGGAACACACAGAAAAGATAACATTGAATCATTGATACTTGGCAATATAAATCACGATATTTATAAGCCCGAGGTTATTCTTACGCGTTACAAAGGCCATGCAGTAAAAATTGCCATGAAAGCGGTGAGTGAAGGGGTTAGAAAAGTTGTGGCTATTGGTGGTGACGGTACTGTAAACGAAGTAGCCTCTGCACTGGTGGGCACCAAATGTGCCCTGGGCATAATCCCCGGTGGTTCGGGGAACGGCCTGGCACGATACTTAGGCATCCCGCTCATCCATAAAGAAGCTGTAAGGATGCTCAACAATTGCAGTATCAGAAAAATTGATGCAGGTCTTGTAAATAAGAATTATTTCTTTTGCACCTGCGGAATAGGATTCGATGCACACGTGGGAAAGGTGTTTGATAAGCTGGAGGGCAGAGGTTTTCTAAACTATGTGAAGACTGCGGTAATAGAATTTTTTTCATACAATCCAAAAAAATATAAGCTGTTTATTGATGGGATAAAAATCAGGGAAAGGGCTTTCCTTGTTACTTTTGCCAATGCAGGGCAATATGGCAGTAATGCTTATATAGCCCCTGCTGCACAAATTGATGACGGACTGCTTGATATTTGCATCATGAAGCCATTTCCCAGGTTCAAATGGCTGCTTCTCGGGTTGAGGCTTTTCAACAAAACTATTGATAAGAGTAAATACCTGCTGATATTCAGGGGCAAAGAAATCTGTGTGAAAAGGAAAAAGAAATACACCATTCATATTGACGGTGACCCTGTAAAAACGAAAAAAAATATCAATGTTACCGTATTGCAGAAAGCGCTAAGGGTAATGGTGCCTCAATAAAGAAAAATCAAGAGTATTCTTAGAAACACTATTTAGCACTTTGGTCAATCAGGTTTCTGATTTTAACTTTTCAACAATGGTATAAACAGCAGGACATACCCCTACGTTTTTTGCCGTAATATCAAGTATCTGGTAAAACCTTCTCCTGTCGGTATGCGGATATTCCCTGCATGCTTTAGGCCTGTTATTGTAAACAAGACAATAGTTACCCGTGTCAAGAAAAGGGCAGGGAGTTTGGTTAAAAACATAATCACCGTCATCATCTGTTACAACATATTTATCTTTAAAAACAGAAACTTTCATTTTCAGGTTGTCAGCAAGCCTGTAAATATCTGGCTCGTATAAGATCGGACTAATGGTTTTACAGCAGTTCGCACATTCGAGGCAGTTAATTTCAGCAAACACTTCGTGGTGATACCGGTGAA
>JAWOHT010000040.1:0-3619 GCA_046485045.1 Bacteroidales bacterium | reverse complement strand
CGGTTGTATAATAAACGGCATTGGCCAGGTCTGTTCCGGTGTACCAATTAATGCTTTGTTCGATTCGTTTTCCTGTAGGAAGCCATGTTTCTTTAAGCCTGCCTGATGCGTCATAGGCATAAAAGATAGAATTCCCCATAACATCCTTTTCCATTATTACATTCCCTGTTTTTTCATCGTAAGCTTTTTCCGTGAAATTGTTCAAAACATCGGTAACCTTGGTCACAAACCTGCCTTTGGCATCATAATTATAAGAAGTAAAACGATTTGCGAGACCTGTGGCGGAAAGCGTTGTCTTTTTAAGGGTTCCGTTTGCATAATATTCATAGGAAGTGGAGCATTTTTTTGCAAGCAAGGGATCTGATATAACATGCTCCACCTGGCCGGTATTAAAATATGTATAATCGGTGCGGCGGGTATGGGTTATATTCGGGTCGTCAATATGGGTTTTGGAAACTGTAATTGTGCCCGGCTTGTTAGGATAGGTATTAAGGTCTGAAGGTATCCTGTCTGCATAATTGCTGTATGAAGTTGAAACACTCGCAATACATGTAATATCACAATAATTCACAGATGACAAAGTTAAGTTGCCATCAATATTATATGAAATATTGGTTTCGGTGTTCGTACCATGCAAGTAATCATATGAAGTAGAAAAAGTTATAAATGGATATATTGTTCCATTAGAGTATTCATGAAAACCATAATAATTATTATTATCAGCAATAGCAGTACCTGAAGTAGTTTCGGTAGCAGACTCTGTCAATAATGGCATATAGTATTTATTGCTTCCCACCGTGTGCTGAGATGAATAGGTGTTTATTGTCTTAATATTTGTAGCATTGTCTGATGAGATCACCTCCGAGAATCCCAGAAAACCCTTTCCCTGCTTATGCACTTTGGCCCCTTTATAGCTCAGTTCAATACTTGAAGTACTTCCTGTCCCGGTGGGCTGTGAAAATTCACTGACAACATGCAACGGAACCTGCAGATCCATAACCGGATTTTCGGCATCGGTATATTTTTCGTATATCGTGTTATCTGTAATAGGCCTGTAAGAAATAGTTGTTTGAGAATTGAAACCGTTTGTAATGCCTGTTACAAGGTCATTTTTCATGTCAGTGTTATGTGGATAAATATAAAAATTACTGCTATTAGATGTTCTGCAATAAGGAATGACCATATCACAATTGCCATCTCCATTCATATCCACTAGGCCTATAAGTGCCGCTATTTGGTGAATTAGAATCTTAGATAAGTCTGTTGAGATATCAACAAATTCAAAATCACCAAATTCACCGGCATAGGCAATGCGAAAATAGGTATCATTAAGTTGCGTTGTTAAGGTTAGAATATCTGTTCTTCCATCCCCATTAAAATCGGAAGAAAAAGAGTAAATTCCAAAATTTATGGTAAAATTCTCAGAAAAGATTGTGTTAAATCCATTTCCTGTTGCATAGTTTACATAGCATTTTCTGAAATCAGAAACATCTTCGTGAACTATATCTGTTTTGCCATCGCCATTAAAATCCCCAATATAAATCCCGTCTATATTCGTTATATGGTTTCCGCCAAATATTTCGTTAGCAGTTGCACCAAATTCGTATATTTTGTAGCCATTATTATCCAGAATCAATAATTCTTTTCTCCCGTTTCCGTTAAAATCAAGTAAATATTTGTTACCAAGATTTATTCCAAAATCCTTATAGATATTGTAGCCCCAAGACGGAATGGTACCAGAATACTGATATTCTAATAGTCTTATTCCTCCATTATAAGAATAGATTGTCCAGTCATCTTCACCGGTAACTTTTGTATCTCTTTTTAACATACAATCATGGTTTCCATTGCCATCAAAATCTGAAATTAAGATTTCATTCTCAAAATCCACTGTGAAATAATCATTGGTTACATTATAAAAAGCTGTGCCTGCAGAGTAGTATGGATAATAATACCAATCCTCACCCTGGGTTTCATCCACATGCACCTGCATTAGTAAATCTGTTTTTCCGTCGCCATCAAAATCCCCGGTATAAAAAGCTTCAAAATCATCCTTCAGATTTCCCTGAGATACATATTCAAAATTGGTGCCTGCTTCATTTGCACGGTATAATTTAAAGACATCGGAACTTGTATAATCCGATTTTACTTTAACAGATACAAAATCTGTTTTCCCATCACCAGTGAAATCACCATAATAAAAAATATATTTATCTGCATAAAATTCCGAATGGAACTTGGTCACCTGACTACATGCAGCCGTGCCAAACCCCCAGTTAATAATTGTAGAATTCAATTGAATGCCATCATGGCCAGTTTCTAAAACTTCCACCAGATGTGAATAGGGATCAAAATTTGTTCCCTCTGTAGCCCCCGTAGTATATTTAAAATCATAGATTTTTACATAATTGCCGTTGTTTGAGGTACTAATCCTTCGTAACAATTTACTTGTTTGGATATACTTGCCCCCAACATAAAGAATATTTTTATCTTTCGTACGCGTTTCATACCTGAAGTCAATGATATTATAATGATCCTGTGAACTGTTTTTGGTGTACTTAATTCTCTTTATTACAGTTTCTCCATTATCATTGTCATTATCATATTCAAACTCCATGTAATTACCATGTATATCCTGAATTTTGTTCACATACCACATTATAACATTTGTACTTCCCTGTGCCTGTACCCGGGAGTCTCCGGTATATCCAAACCAGATTGTTGTTCCTTCCTTGGTAACTACCGTAAAGTATTGCGGTCCGTCACCGGCAATTCCATACGAAGTAATTTTGGTAAAATTATGAATCTCAGTTGTATAGTTTGTACCATTATTCCCATATCCGGCAGCTGGTGCCATCAGACGTTGGCCATTAAGAGCAAACCTGTCGTTTGCATCAAGGTTCACACCCCTGGTAATCCCATCGTGATAGATAGTTTTTCCAACACGCGTAATGGCCGATAAGCCTGAAAGGTTCCATCCTTTCCCCAATAACCCGTTTCCTCCCTGGCTGTTGTAAGTAATGGCCAGGCTGGGTTGCATGCTTGCAGTTCCGGGCGGCACTTCAATGGGTATTGTGTAGGTGGCGGCGCCTGTTGGCGATACATCAAATGAGCCGGGAATTGAGCCTACCGGCAGGTTGTAATCAAGGTCCCTGTCGGGATCGGGCTGGGATGCCATATACTCAACAGGATAAAGTTGGCTTTCATCTATTTTTCCAAGAAAACCTGCAGAATACAACCCTTCATTCATCTGCACCCAGTCGCGGGCAATGTTAGTTGAAGAACCGCCATTGAGTGATAACGTTTTACCTGTTGTCTGGGCATATGCCCCGGTAAATTGTATTATCAATATGATCATTGTAATTGGAACGGATATTATTTTCATGATGTTGGTTTTTGCGTTGGAATAATTGTTTTTGACCACCCCTGTAATTGTTAGTAATGAGGGGGAAAGAGAAAACCACCCCTGCCCCTCCTTATTTAAGGAGGGGAAGAGTTCGGTGCATTTATTTTGGTTTGGTACCGGCTAATTTGGCAACCTGTGCCTGCAATGCCTCAATTTTGGCTTGCTGCTCTTTAATGGCTTCAACAAGTACCGGTATAAGCCCGATGTAATCTA
>JAWOHT010000129.1:0-5691 GCA_046485045.1 Bacteroidales bacterium | reverse complement strand
AAAGCAGAAAGATCAACTTTTTTATTATTTACAAGTTTATCAATAAGTTCGCTTTGACCTAATGTCCCGGCAATGATAACATCTCCAAGAATATGTTTTTCTCCTTTATAAAGCATTGGCTCTTTACCAGACACCATTCTTAAATCGTTTCTGAAATATCCCATCACCCTTTCCACACCGGGAAATTCATTTTCGCCGATCATCAAATCAGACGGTGTGCCTTTGTTAATAACAGGATAGGCCCCTTCTTCAGCTTTTATGCTTATATTTTCACCAAGAGTTCTGCCGTGAACAGAAAACGTGAATGCCAAAAACACAAATATTTGCAATAACCCTGAATGGAATGCTGCATTTCTTAATCCTCGTTTACATTGTAATTTATTCATTGTAAATAACATATCAATCACATTCATTAAATTCACAGCTTTAGTATTAAGATAGTGTAATTTTTTATCTGATATTAACCAATGGTAAAACTTCTTCTCTCAAAAATAGCAAATAATTCTGAGAAGATATTGCAGTTATGTTTCCGGAAGGTAGATAAAAATCCTTAATGACATAAGGTGTCAAAAAGTCTGAAATGCGAATTATCCCAATCCATTTATTAAATACACCTGTTTCAGAATAATTGCAAATACATACCAGAAAGCCAGCCTGCTAATTTATAACCTTCAAAAAGCAGACTGGTAGGCATTAGTGCAAAAATATAGGCATATTTTGTTTGTAACTATCTAAAGACAAACAAAATATGCCTAAATCTATTATCTTCTTATAAATATTTCGGGTAAAAAATATTTTATTCTATAATAACTTTTTTAACATAAATATTTTGATCACCCCTTACTGTAATATAATAAATACCTTGAGGAATATCGCTAATATCCAACACACTTTTGTTCCCGGCAAGTACTTCTCGATGTAACAGTTGTCCAAGACTGTTATGTATTAATACAAAACTGTTGGCATTAAAATTACCTTCGCTTAGTTGCAGGTACAATAAATCTTTTGCCGGGTTGGGATAAACAGACAGTTTATTCAGGGTTGATTCATTTAGAGAAGATGGATATTCAATGCCTGTATTCATATTTAACCTTGTGAATGTAGCTTCCATAAGTGCATCAGTACCGATGTGTGCGCAAACCCCGAGACCTATGAGAACCTCAAAGGGCATTTCAATCACAACAGAATCAACTGTATTCCAAAGTTCTCCATCTTCAGAATAATAAGATTTGAAGTAATTACCCCTGCGTATCAGCTTGAGCCATACAGGAGCGGGTTTTGAGGCATTAAGGTTAGCAAAGTGCGTACAGGCAGCATCTGCTGTAACACGCCCCTGAAAATATGTCCCCTTTCCAGGTCCCGGACAAGCAACGGCCATTACAAAAGGCGAACCGGCAGTGATGTTTTCACGAATCATCAGGGCTAGTTTGGCATCTGGCGCTGTTGGCGGGTTGGTAACCGGCGATACAAAAGCAGCGATTTCACAATCACCCTCGGCAGGTTGATATAAAAAATGGAAAGCATCAGCCACGCCCCAAATATCAGCGCCGGAACCGGTAATTGTAATCACAGTATCCTGGAAATCAACACTTCCACTAGCCGTAACTGCACCAATATCAGCGCTTTCCCAATGCGGCGGCAAACCCTGGGCCTGTGTTGTTGAAATACACAAACTGAAGGCCACATAAGTCAAAAACAGGCTTATAAGCCTAAATGAGTATAAATTCTTCATAATGTTTTAGGTTTAGGTTAAAAAATCAAATTATTTAAAGATCAAATATAAAACAAACTGAATAAAATATCAAAAGTCCTGTAATAAAATGAGAAAAATTACATCCGGACAAAAGACCTTTCTGTTTTATATGCTATTAACTGAGATAGCGTGACAAAATGATTTTTTTCACATTTAAAACTATTTGAAAGGTCATCTCCTGATTATTAAAACCCAATCGGAATTTTTATCAGGAGGGGTAAAGGTGATGTTTTTTTGTTTATCCCCAACTTCAATTTTTTCTTTCAGAGAACCAACTCCTGTCTTCACATCAATCCACTTTACTTTTGTATAGGAGCCCTGAGCCAGTTTTATTGAAAAAGAAGAACCCTCAGGCGAAAAAACAAGGTATTGTTGCCCGGGCTCAGCCAGTGCATATACTTCGAGGGCCGGATGATCTGAAAGAAGTTCATCGTGAGGGGCCATTTTGTAAAATTCCACTTCTGTTTTCATAACTTTAGTAAGTATCTCCACGTGCTTTTCAGATTCACTGTAAGGATTTTCATTGTTGAAGGGCAGACCCTCGAAACCTGAAGCAAACAGTGCTTCTTCGCCGGCATGGCCGCACCATGTAAAAGATGCACCTGCTGTAGCACATGCCCATGCCGATCGCCGCAAGTCATCAAGTGTGGCGTTGGTACGCTGGTGCCAGAATCTCCTCCACAGGGCATTTCCTTCGCTCATAAAAACAGGTTTTCCTTTATAACCTAAAAGACAGGCCATGTGATGTGTCCAGGGCTCTTTCCACAGATGCCGCTCTTTGTTTTTATCATTCGAGGCGATTTCATGATTTTCAATGGCCGCAAAATTATATTCATCGCGATGATATTCATTTTCCCGGGGCATCTCATCCTCATAAGTGCGAAGATGGTCAAATATGTCGTACTTTTTAACAAGGGCGGCAAAACCAAGTTCATGGCCCTCGCGGTCGCCCGGCACTTCCCATACAAAATTCCAGCCTGCCAGGTTCGCGAAGGGCGCCAGACGTGAAACCATATATTTAACAAACCAGTCTTTTTCTTCAGGTGAAAGTTTATTCCATTCAGGGCCATCATTCTTGCTTCCATCAACACCAAGAAACATATGAACCCCCACATTTTTATCGTTAAGCCAACCCAAATGCTGTTCCATTCTTTTCCAAACATCAAAATTCATCGAACCGGCAAGGTCACCTTCCTTATACAATAATAAATCGCTGGTTTCGGGTTCCGGCCCGTCTTTATAAAACTGTTCGAAACAGCATAATGACAACAACCAGTTCACCTGTAAATGATTATATCCTGCATTGATAAGCGGCAGATAGACATTGTCCGCTACCCAGTCAAAGTTTTGGCCGATAGACCCATGACCTGTCTCATAGTATGATTTCAGCCACACCGGTTCGGTGCCGTTATAAGCAAACCAATGTGGATTATTCTTGTACGGTTGCAGAATACCTTTCCCTGCCCCTTCCGAAGCACATTCAAATATGCCGCGTCCTCCTTTGGTTCCATCCGACCATGAATAAGTATATTCCCATTTACCAACTTCATTGGGCATAAAACGTATTTTCCAGATATTTCCATCATACCCGCCCTTGCCGTTACCGTCATAGAAACCATAAAAATCATATTGCTTACCTGAAGGCGACTTATACTGCACATTTAGTGCAACATCAGTAAATTTATTGCCATAGTTGCTACTGTTTACAACATCCTTTTCAAAGACCTTGTACTTAGGTACCGATGCACTGATGCATGAAAAAAACACCAAAACCAAAATATTCGTTAAAATTACTCTTACCATTTTTATTAAGTTTTTTTTGATAAAAATATAAATAAAGTTGTAAAAACAGAATGCCGATACCTCTTTTAACCCTTAAATCTACAAATTAAAAAGTAAATCATAACAATTAAACCTTATGTGAATAAATTTCTTAAAGTACATTTTTTTACCGGTGAGATGTGTTTTTTTAATACATTTGTCAATAACCATAGACGCTATGCATATTGGACCTGTACCTGTAAGATTTCTCGATATCATTGATATTCTCCTGGTGGCTTTTTTAATGTACCAGGTTTATATCCTTATCAAAGGTTCCATTGCCATCTACCTGTTCATCACTGTTCTGGCCTTCTGGATGTTGTGGTGGCTGGTAAAGGACAACCTCATGCTGCTTGGTTCGATACTCGGGCAGGTAATAAGTGTGGGGGCCATTGCGCTTATCGTGGTCTTTCAGCCTGAGTTAAGAAAGTTCCTGGTATTGTTCAGTACCCGCTACCTTTCAAAATCAGCGATTACACTCGACAATTTATTTCCTGGCGCTGCCGGAGATAAAAGCCTGTCTGTTAATTCGGTGATTAAGGCCTGCATTAACATGGCAAAAAACCGTACCGGGGCGCTTATCGTGCTTAAAAGAAAATCTTTGCTCGATTCGTATGAAAATACCGGTGACAAGTTAGATGCCCTTATCTCAAGCCGGCTGCTTGAAAGCGTTTTCAACAAATACAGTCCGTTGCACGATGGGGCTGTTATTATTATTAACAACAAAATAAGGGCAGCAAGGTGCATCCTGCCTGTTTCCGACAATTTTGAACTACCGGCCAATTATGGTCTGAGGCACCGGGCTGCCATCGGGCTGACAGAAGAAACCGATGCATTGGTAATCATTATTTCTGAAGAAACAGGTGAAATCTCGCTGGCAGAGTCGGGCAGGATAAAACGTGTGGATACCAAAGTACTGTTCAGATTACTCGAAAAAGAGTTTGTATCCTGATACTTGCCTATTATACCCAATGCAAAAAGGGTGGTAAAATAGCGATAAAATGGTTATTATTGTTATAAATATCAGATAAAACCTAAGTAACACGAATACAATATGAAAATAACCGTTGTAGGGGCCGGAAATGTAGGCGCCACCTGTGCCGATGTTTTGGCACATAAAGATGCAGCCCATGAAGTAGTGCTGGTTGATATCAAACCCGGTCTGGCCGAAGGCAAAGCGCTTGATATCTGGCAAAGCTCCCCGATTGACCGATTTAACACCAAAACAATTGGTGTGACCAATGACTATGCCCAGACCGCCAATTCGAACGTTGTGGTGATTACCTCGGGTTTGCCCCGCAAGCCGGGCATGAGCCGTGATGACCTTATCGAAACCAATGCCGCTATAGTAAAAGACGTAACTGAAAAAATAATCGAATACTCGCCGTGTACTATTATCATCGTGGTATCTAACCCGCTTGATGTAATGACATACCAGGCTTACCTCACCTCGCAGTTCCCCCGTACCCGAATAATGGGTATGGCCGGCATACTCGATGCCGGGCGTTACAGGGCCTTTATTGCCGACGAGCTTAATGTTTCGCCCAAAGACGTGCATGCCCTTTTGCTTGGCGGGCATGGCGATACCATGGTGCCGTTGCCCCGTTACACCACCGTTAGCGGTATACCTATTTCTGAACTGCTGCCGAAAAATAAAATTGAAGAAATCATTGAAAGGACGAGGTTTGGCGGCGGCGAACTGGTAAAGCTCATGGGCACATCGGCCTGGTATGCCCCGGGGTCAGCAGCCGCCCGCATGGCCGAGGCCATTACACGAAACCAGAAACGTGTTTTACCATGTTGTGTAAAGCTTGAAGGCGAATACGGTCTTGAAGATGTTTATGTAGGCGTACCGGTTATTCTGGGAAAAAACGGAGTGGAAAAAATAATTGATATTAAACTAACCGACAAAGAAAAAGAAGAACTTACCAAATCTGCCAATGCCGTGAAAGAACAAATGGATGTGCTCGACAGGATGCTGAAGAAGAAAACATAATAGATGTATTGTCATTTTCCGGTTTCAGCTTTAAAATAATCACTTAACCAAGCGCCAAATATTATAAATTGGTATTTTGTGTGTCGGCAAATACCCATTTATATATAGGTAAAAACCGTTA
>JAWOHT010000055.1:0-19002 GCA_046485045.1 Bacteroidales bacterium | reverse complement strand
AAGGGAGCAATAAAAAATACGGCTAAAACTGCCACAATCAATAGTTTCATTTTTTTGTCATTCTTTTAAAAGTTCACCAATCACTTTTCCCCAAATGTCGTATCCTTTTTTGTTCATGTGAAGTCCGTCTTCCAGAAAAATATCCTTAAAAACATTTCCTTTGTTATCAAGCATAGGGTTCCATACATCGGCAATTTCAATATTGTTTTGTTTTCGGCAGTATTTTTTCAGTTTTTTATTGAAGCTGATGTATTGGTTTTTCAGATGCACCCGCGCAATGCTTGGCTTTGGCAATATGAAAATCACCCGGGTTTCAGGTAAATCCTGTTGAATATTTTTGTGAAGTTTTTTCACTTCTTTCATAATTTTTGCCGGTTTTTTATCCGAAGCAATATCGTTGTCGCCTTCGTAAATAAAAAGAATTTCGGGTGCCGGTTTTACAATCATTTCATTGTAGAAATGCAAAAGATCGCTGAAATGTGAACCGCCAAAACCATTGTTAATTACATTGTATTCAGGGAAATAGGATTGAACATCATTCCACATTCTGATACTGGAACTACCGGTAAAAACAACCAGTTTTTTATCGGTGCTGAAGTTGTATTCTTTACCGGCGAGTTCGTCAACCTGGTCTTTAAAACGATTGGGATCCTGGGCATTTGAAAATAATGTCCCGGTAAAAAGAAAAATAATCAGGAAAAAATAGTTTTTGAATAGTTTCATTTCATTTCAGTTTATATAGTTGTTTTTTAATCAGTTACATATACCAGCCCGAGAGCTGAAGATAACATCTTTCTTCAAAATCAGCATCATCAGGTTTCCACCATCTTGCCAACGAAACTCTGATAAGCGTTCCTGCCGGGATTATTTTTACAGGTGGTTCATAACCAACATATCGAAATCTTTTGTTTTGTACATAAATATTCTGATAAGGATATTCATAATGCTTATCGTTCAATATCAGGTCTTTGTCAGAAATCCAGAATCCAACGCTGTTTCGTGGCAAGTCATTTCTGTCGGCCAGGTAACCGCTTCCGCTTCCCGTCCACCGCATGAATCCGTTAAAAATGCTGTAAGGCGAACCTCTGAAAATTTCAACACCACAATTGAGAATAATTGCTGAAATATTTTCAATTTTTCTCAGGTAAGTTTTGGCGTGAATTACTACATCCTCAACATGAGGCGGTTCAATATCTTCGCGCGGAGTAAACTGAATGTTCCAAACATCGCCGATATTAAATTCATTTTCGGCAAAAGGGTCCCAATTACCTTCCTTTAATAACCTCACATACCGGCCAGAATTCACAACCAAACCACCAACGCACGCGTTTTTTCCTTTGTGGGTTTTTGATGTGATTAAGACTTCCATTACAAATGGGTTATTTTGTATCCAAGTTTTTCGAGTTGGTCGGTAACTAACTTCCTGTGACAGGCTTCCGGTTTTTCCTCAACACAAAAGAAAACTACTTTCTTCGCCTCAATTGCAGCTAATTCGTCGATAAATAGTTTTAAATCAAACTTTTCAAGAATATTTTCCTTGTAGGTTTTAATAAAATCCTGCCCAAGTTTATCCCTGTTTCGTTTTAGTTCGCCTGTTTGAGTATCCGCTTTTTTCTGAGATTCCCTGATTTCGGGAGTGGGTGCAAGCGCCAAAATGTGCCGGTATTTTATTCCAAACTCATTCAGTTTATCCTGTAACCGTTTGCTGTTGACGTGAAATCAACACCAATGGCAAATCAAGAGCTTTCATCAACGATACCCCTGTAACTTTGGAAACCCTCGGCGAGCTTACCTCCCGGCTTGTAGATATACACTCCCAGCACGAAAACCTGGCCCTGAACAACAGCTTATTCCAGCTCAATATCATCGACAATTTCGGAAAACATCAGCAGTTATCTGAGGAATACAAAAGTTCATATCTCACATACATTAAACTCTTACATGAATATAACAAAGTAATTGCCGATGCTGAAAAGAACAAATCCGACCTTGATTACATGATGTTCCAGTATGATCAGCTTTCAAATGCAAAACTACAGGAAGATGAGCAGGCACAGCTTGAAACAGAACAGGAACAACTCACACATGCTGTTGAAATAAAATCGCACTTACAGGAATCATCTGATCTGCTGTCGGATGATGAAAATGGCCTGATTTCAAAACTCAAAATGCTCCAGCATATTACTGCCCGGTTTAAAAAATTTCTGCCGGAAGCCGATAGCCTTTATCAAAGAATTGACAGCATCTTTATTGAATCGAAAGATATTCAAGCTGAAATCGAACACCTTAACAACAAAATCGTTGATGACCCTGCCAGGCTTGAATTTGTAAACTCCAGAATGGACCTTATTTACACATTGCAGCAAAAACACCATACCGGTTCAGTTTCCGGATTGATCAAACTGCAAGATGACCTTAAACTAAAAATTGATGATATAACGAATATCGATTTCAGGGTAGATTCACTTACCAGTCAGCTCAATAAGGTTAAAGAAACGCTTGAAAAAAAATCGACATTATTGTCGGAAGCCAGAAAACAGAAATTCGGGGCAATACAGGAAAAGGTTACCAGCCTGCTGCAGATGGTAGGTATACCCAATGCCACATTTGTCATCAACCACCGGCTGCTCGATGACTATACAACTAGCGGGAAAGACCATGTGCAGTTTTTGTTTAGTGCCAATAAAAACATGGCGCCACAGGATATTTCAAAAACTGCATCGGGGGGAGAATTATCAAGGTTTATGCTTGCAATTAAATCGCTTATTTCGGGTTCTACAGGCCTGCCAACCATAATTTTTGACGAAATAGACACAGGGGTTTCGGGCGAAATTGCCGATAAAGTGGGTACCATTATTAAAAATATGTCGGCCGGTATGCAAGTAATCAATATCACCCATCTGCCGCAGGTTGCAGGTAAAGGAGACTACCATTACATGGTATATAAACTTGAAGACCACGACATTGTTCATACCCGTATAAAGCTTCTTACAGAGGAAGAAAGGCACCTGGAAATTGCTAAAATGCTTAGCGGAAAAGAATTAACATCAGCAGCCATGGATAATGCCCGCGAGCTGCTGAAAAACTAACCTGGTTGAAAAAAAGTCCACTGCAGATGTACTTAACAAACAATAGTTTAATACCGTAAAAACAACCTCATTCCTTTCTCTTTTTTTACCTCCTGATCATTTATTTATATTTATTCTAAATTACTTTTCTCTTTTATTATCATGGTTTATCTTTGCAGTCAGAATTTAAACATCATAAACATGGCATATAATCTATTAAAAGGTAAAAAGGGTATTATTTTCGGTGCACTGAATGAACAATCAATAGCATGGCAAGCAGCTTTGAAAGCGCATGAAGAAGGCGCACAAATGGTTCTCTCCAACACACCTGTGGCCATGAGGCTTGGCACAATTGCCGAATTGGGGAAAATATGCAATGCCGTGATTATTCCTGCCGATGCTACCAGCACAAATGATATTGAGAACCTGCTGAAAAAATCGATGGAGATTTTCGGAGGCCAGATTGATTTTATCCTTCACTCTATAGGCATGTCGCCCAATGTAAGAAAAGGACTGCCATACGATGCCCTTAATTACGACTATTTTCTCAAAACACTTGATATTTCTGCGCTTTCATTTCATAAAATTTTGTTGGCTGCCCGTAAATTTGATGCCATAAAAGAATGGGGATCGGTTGTTGCATTATCGTATGTTGCATCTCAAAGAACACTCGACAAATACAACGACATGGGAGATGCCAAAGCGCTGCTTGAATCAATTGCCCGAAGTTTTGGTTATATCTATGGAAAAGACAAAAAAATCAGGGTCAATACAATCAGTCAGTCGCCAACCATGACCACCGCGGGGTCTGGGGTAAAAGGCATAGATTCACTTATAGACTTCACCGAACGTATGTCGCCCCTTGGCAATGCATCAGCCGAAGATTGTGCAAATTATATTGTAACGCTTTTCTCAGACCTCACAAAAAAAGTTACCATGCAAAACCTTTACCACGACGGAGGTTTCTCGAGCATGGGTATGAGCGAAAGGGCAATGCGCCAGTATGACAAGAGCTTTAACGAATGCAACTAGTCTTAGAGCCACTTCTAACTAACCTTACAGCGCTCTTTACAGCGGTTAATATCTCTTTAATAAATTAAGGGGTGTATTTTGCACTTTTTACAATCTATTTTCTATATTGTAGCTCTTAATTTAAATTATCTTCAAAACTAAACTTTCGCTTTATGGCAAAACGTGAAGACATAAAAAAAGTACTTATCATCGGTTCGGGCCCGATAATTATCGGACAGGCATGTGAATTTGATTATTCAGGCACACAGGCATGCAAAGCGCTCAAGTCTATGGGATATAAAATTGTACTGGTAAACTCCAATCCGGCTACCATAATGACAGACCCGGAGATGGCCGACTTTACTTATATTGAGCCTTTAAACATCTATGCTCTTACAGAAATAATTAAAAAAGAGCGCCCCGATGCCTTATTGCCCAATCTGGGTGGGCAAACCGGCCTTAACCTCTCATCGCTGCTCGCCAAAGAGGGAATCCTTGAGAAATACGGTGTTAAAATCATCGGGGTGAATATTGATGCCATTGAGCGAGGGGAAGACCGCATCGCATTTAAAGAGACCATGAACAAGCTTGGCATTGAAATGCCTGAAAGTAAGGCTGTTAATAGCATTGAGGCAGCAGAAAAGGTTGCCGAAGAACTTGGCTATCCGGTTGTTGTTCGTCCGGCATACACTATGGGCGGTACCGGTGGTGGTATTGTTTACAATATTGAAGAATTAAGATTGGTAGCAAGCCGCGGATTATCAGCAAGTATCGTAAACCAGGTTCTTATCGAGGAATCGGTTACCGGTTGGGAAGAACTTGAGCTTGAGGTAGTACGCGATGCGAAAAACCAGATGATAACCGTTTGTTTTATCGAGAATGTAGACGCTATGGGCGTGCACACCGGCGATTCATATTGCACAGCACCCATGCTTACCATAGACAAACAGTTACAGGAGAGACTTCAGAAATACGCTTACAATATAGTTGAGGCCATTGAGGTGATTGGCGGCACCAACGTACAATTTGCCCACAACCCGGTAACAGGCCGGGTGGTTGTGATTGAAATCAATCCACGTACATCGCGTTCTTCGGCGCTGGCCTCTAAAGCTACCGGTTTCCCGATAGCCTACGTATCATCTCTCCTTGCAGGGGGGGTAACGATGGATGAAATTCCTTACTGGCGCGACGGTACGCTTGAAAAGTATACCCCTTCGGGTGATTATGTAGTGGTAAAATTTGCCCGGTGGGCATTTGAGAAATTTGAAGGGCTGGAAGATAAACTTGGCACCCAGATGAAAGCAGTGGGTGAAGTGATGAGCATAGGTAAAAACTATAAGGAAGCGCTGCAGAAAGCCATCAGGTCATTAGAAATAGGGAGATATGGATTGGGCTTTGCCCAAGATTATCATCATAAGCCACTTGATGAATTGATGAACCTGCTGAACCACCCTTCAAGCGAACGTCAGTTTATCATGTACGAAGCGCTTAGAAAAGGCGCTGATATTGAAGAATTATGCAGAAAAACCTTCATCAAGCCATTTTTCATAACCCAAATGAAAGAACTGGTAGACCTTGAAGAAACTATTCTGCAATACAAAGGCAGGCAGCTTCCGGATGACCTGCTCTTTCAGGCTAAAAAAGACGGTTTTGCCGACAGGTACCTTGCCGGTCTTCTTCAGGTTCCCGAGAAAGACATCAGAAAAAAAAGAATAGCGCTCGGAGTTACCGAAGCCTGGGAACCTGTGCCGGTGAGCGGGGTTGACGCGGCGTATTATTTCTCAACCTATAATGCCCCCGATAAAGTGAGCGTTTCAAAAAACAAAAAAATTATGGTGCTCGGCGGCGGCCCGAACCGTATCGGCCAGGGTATCGAATTCGATTATTGCTGCGTGCATGCCGCATTAGCTATTCGTGAAGCAGGTTATGAATCTATTATGGTAAATTGCAACCCCGAAACGGTTTCGACCGATTACGACACTTCAGATAAGCTTTATTTTGAACCTCTTACAGTTGAAGACGTATTAAGCATCTACGAAAAAGAGAAACCCGAAGGTGTGATCGTTCAGTTTGGGGGACAAACACCGCTAAATATTGCCAATGAACTGGCTGGTGCAGGGGTGAAAATTTTGGGTACAAGCCCCGACACCATTGACCTTGCCGAAGACAGGGACCGTTTTCGTAAGGTAATTGAAAAACTTGGAATCCCGCAGCCCGAATCTGGCATGGCCAGCAACCTCGACGAAGCCATTGCTATTGCCGAAAGAATCGGATACCCTTTAATGGTAAGGCCTTCGTATGTGCTTGGCGGCAGGGCCATGAGAATTGTAATGGATAGGGAAATGCTTGTTCAGTATATGGCCGGGGCTGTTAATGTGTCGCCCGAAAGACCTATCCTTATTGATAAATTTCTTGAAGATGCCATAGAAACCGAGGCCGATGCTATTGCCGACGGAACCGATGCTTTTGTACCGTCAGTTATGCAGCATATCGAATATGCCGGTATCCATTCGGGCGATTCTGCCTGCGTAATCCCCCCCGTGATTATTCCGGAGAAACACATTAAAACCATCGAAGAATACACGCGCAAAATTGCCATTGAGCTGAAAGTGGTAGGACTGATGAACATACAGTATGCTATCTACAATGACAAAGTATACATTCTCGAAGCCAACCCGCGTGCATCGCGCACAGTGCCTTTGGTTTCAAAAGTGTGTAACATACAGATGGCAAAAGTTGCCACCGGGATTATGCTCGGCAGAAAGCTATCTGATTTCGGCCTGAAAAGCAAAAAAATACCCTATTTCGGGGTAAAAGAGGCTGTATTTCCATTTAACATGTTTCCCGATGTTGATCCGGTTTTAGGCCCTGAAATGCGCTCAACAGGAGAAGTATTGGGAATTGACAAACACTACGGACTGGCTTTCTTTAAATCACAGGAAGCTATTCAACTCACCCTGCCGGTTTCAGGTTGTGTGCTGATAACAATTGCCGACAGAGACAAAGAAAAAATCATCGAAACTGCCCGGAATTTCAAAGAGATGGGATTCAGAATACGTTCAACCGAAGGCACCAAACACTTTCTCGAAAAACATGGCATTGAATGCGAAGCAATCAAAAAAATTTATGAGGGCAGGCCCAATATTGTAGATGCAATAAAAAACAAAGAAATTGACCTTGTAATAAATACACCGGCAGGCAAACAAAGTGAATATGATGATTCTTATATAAGAAAAAATGCCATTAGATATAAAATACCATATATAACAACTACTTCAGCAGCTTTGGCAGCAACAAAAGGCATCAAAGACCGGCTTGAAGGCAATTACCAGGTGAAATCGTTACAGGAATATCATAGAGAGATCGGTTAAACGCGGTTACTCTTCTGATATGTCTAGAAGCCATTTTCGGTAAACCGAGAATATCTTTGATTTAGACAGAAAACCGATGTACCTGCCGTTTTTGATAACCGGCAGGTTCCAAACATTGTTTTGCTCAAACTTTTGCATAACCTCCTCCATTGGTTCATCGGGTGAAACAAAAGTCGGGGGAAGTATCATAACATCCCTCACGTAAGTTATCTGGTGCATATCCTGGTTAAACATTATATGCCTGATATTGTCAAGCAGCACAATGCCCACAAGCATTCCATCTTTGTTAAGTACAGGGAAAATGTTTCGTTTGGACTTTGCTATGGCTCTGGTTAGTTCTGTAAGCGTGTTATCGGGAGAAACAGCAATAAAATCTGTTTCGATAATCTTCCCCATCTCAAGCAGTGTAAGTATGGCTTTGTCTTTGTGATGGGTGATCAATTCTCCTCTTTTGGCAAGCCGCATGGTATATATGGAATGCGGTTCGAAATATTTTATTGTCATGTAAGAAATGGTGGCAGTTATAATCAAGGGGATAAACAATCCATAACCACCGGTTATTTCAGCAATTAAAAATATTGCTGTCAGCGGGGCATGCATTACACCCGCCATAACTCCTGCCATGCCGGTAAGTGCAAAATTTCTTTCAGACACATTTATAAAATCGAACATATTTAACAACCGGGAAACAAAAAATCCGGCCACCCCCCCCATAAACAGCGATGGGGCAAAAATACCCCCTACCCCTCCGCTACCGGTGGTGGCAGACATGGCAATAACTTTAAAAAAAAGTATCAGGCATAAAAAAAGCGACATAATCCAGAAATTGTCCTGAAACCTGAAAAAAAAGCTTTGCATGGTTATCTCTTTTGCATAACCGTTAAGCAGCGAATTTAAAGTGTTATAACCTTCTCCGTAAAGGGGTGGAAACAACAAGATCAAAATACCAAGCAAAATGCCTCCTGCAAAAATCCTATTAACCGGGCTTTTAATTTTGTCAAACAAACTCTCCATTTTTAGGGCGCCCCTGGTAAAATACACCGAAAGTAAGCCGGTAAATATGCCCAAAACAATATAATAAGGAATGTTTTTTAACAAAAACGGGTCTTTCATGGCAAATGTGAATATAACATCTTTGCCAAGAAACAGGTACGACACGGTGGCGCCTGTAACCGCAGAAATTAACAATGGTATCAGCGACCACATGGTAAGGTCGAGCATTAATACTTCTAAACCGAAGATTACTGCTGCCACCGGCGCTTTAAAGATACCGGCTATTGCACCTGCCGCCCCGCAACCTATGAGTATGGTCATGGTCTTGTAATTCAGTCTGAAAATTCTTCCCAGGTTAGAACCTATAGATGATCCTGTAAGTACTATCGGGGCTTCAAGTCCCACAGAACCACCAAAACCAACAGTTAATGTACTTGCTATCAATGATGAATAACAATGGTGAGCTTTCAATTTACTGTTGTTCTTCGATATGGCATGCAGCACGCGTGTAATCCCATGACCAATATTATCTTTAACAAACATTCTCACGAAGAGTGCAGTTAAAATAATGCCAATAAGCGGATATGCCAGGTAAAGAATATTTATGTCTTCGACGTTCAGTTCCTGTGTAAGTAATTTATGGGTATAATGCACCGCATTTTTAAGAATAACAGCTGCAAGGCTTCCAACTATTCCTATTATGAAACTAAGCAGGTACACAAATTGTTTATGCGAAATGTGCTTGTCTCTCCAATCGAGAAACCTATCCAGCCATTTTTTATGGTGCGTCATCTAAATTCCCAACTGCTTTGTAAAATGATAAACAAAATAACAAGCAAAGTTAATATTTAAGCCAACGTATAAAAACGCAGCATGCTTTTTCTGACCGGAGAGTTAACAAAAACTGAAAAAAAATTGCTGATTAAGAGTTGTTCTGACTAATTTTATACAGTTATTTTTTTTGAAATTTTTTCAAGGAGTGCAAATAAAAAGTTTTAAATGCTCGTTATACAATTAAAAATATAATGTGAATAAATCTGTTGTAACCATATGGTCTATGCTGGTTTGTTGTCTTTTTACAGTAATGCCCCAGACAGCAGACCAGCCTTCAATGCCGGTGATGTACAAGGTCACGGTTGATCCTTTTACCGGTAATGATTCTGTTATATGGTATCCGCAGACAGATACACTAATAGATTATTATGCGGTATGCCACCCTAAAATCACCAACCCTGCATACCCGTTTATTTTAGATGCCCCCATTGCAGAAGTAAATGCCGGAATCTTTTTTTACGTGAATGAAAACACCACTTCGGGGATTGAATCGTTGGGTTATGCTGTAATTGCAGTGCATAAACGCAATGATAACACCACAGTGCAAAGCTTATATGATTACCCCGACAGCACCATTTTTCTATCGGCCGCTTTCGACTCCTGCAAAGCAGAAGTTCAGCTTTCATGGAACAAGTACAATAAATGGCCGGGGAATATTGATTCTTACAGGATATACCAGATACAGCAAGGTCACGATCCAGAAGTGGTTGCCATTATAGCACTGGAGAATATCACATCGCATGTTGTCAGCATTTCAGATAATACACGGTTACAATATTTTGTTGAAGTAATGCATAAAGACAAATTGCGCAGTTCACGTTCGAACCTGGTGACCGTGGATGCTGATATGATGGAAATCCCTGATTATATTGTTGCAGCAAATGCAATGCCCACAGGAAACAACACGGTACAACTGACTTTCTATGCAGATCACGCCTCTGAACTATCTGAATACCAGCTGTGGCGCTCAAACACCCTTTCGGGTGAATATCAACTGATAAAAACCTTTAAGAATTTCAGCCATATCATTACCATTTCAGATGAAGCAGATATCGGCTCTAAGGTATACTATTATAAACTTGCTGCATTAAATATGTGTTCTGAAAACATCAGGAGTTCCAATGTCATCAACACCATGTTGCTTGAGGTATCTAACACCAACCTTACCAATTACCTTACATGGAACAATATTGAAGGCTGGGAAGGAGAAACAGGCAACCATACTGTTTACCGTCGGGTTGCCGGGAGCAGCGAAACCGATTCCATTGTGCTCTCGTCTCAGACAACCTATAATGACGACCTGACAGCGTACTTTGAAGGTTCGCTGGCCTCAAGCGGGGAATTCTGCTATCGTATAAAAGCCATAGAGATAAATAATCCTCGTAATATTAATGGTTTTGTCTATTCAAACGAATATTGCATTCGGGTAACCCCTGGGGTAAAAATGCCCAATGCTTTTATCCCGAATAACCCTTCGGGGGAGAATGACCGTCTAAGGCCGATATTCTTATTTGAGCCAATATCATACAAATTGGTTATCTACAACAGATGGGGAAATAAGGTATGGGAAGGCGAAGGGGAATGGGACGGGAAATCAAACAATGAATTCGTACCTGAAGGAACCTATGTATACCAGTTAACAGTGGTTTATCCCGATAACACCAGCACCGTTACAGGTTTTGCATCGGTAATATATCGATAATTTTAAGATCATGTAGTGCAGATAGGCTATAATTCATTAACTTTGTATAAAGTAATGAACGCCCCAACAGCTTTATGAGCATTACGATCACAGCCGAAGAAATTGAAATCAGGCGGGAGTTTAACGACCTGCTTGAAACTTGCACCCGATGTAACAAGAGAGGTGACAAAACGCTTATAAGAAAAGCTTTTAAGGTTGCCTATGAAGCCCATAAGGGGATGAAACGTAAATCGGGCGAGCCTTTTATTTTGCATCCCATTTCGGTTGCAAAAATCGTTACCCAGGAAATGGGGCTCGGGGTTACCTCTATTTGTTGTGCGTTGCTGCACGATGTTGTAGAAGACTCAGAATATACAATTGAAGAACTTGAAAACCTTTTCAGCCCCAAGATTGCATCTATTGTTGACGGGCTTACAAAAATAAAAGGTGTATTTGACAGTAACTCTTCTTTTCAGGCAGAAAATTTCAGGAAGATGTTATTGACACTTTCCGATGATGTAAGGGTAATACTTATCAAGTTGGCAGACAGGCTGCATAATATGCGCACGCTAAGCTCATTGTCTCCCCTGAAGCAGATGAAAATTTCGGCCGAAACGTTATACCTTTTTGCACCCCTTGCCCACCGTATGGGATTTTATGCCATTAAGACCGAACTTGAGGATCTGAGCTTAAAACATCGCTATCCTGAAATATATAAAGAACTTGAATACAAGATTAAGAGACAGGAAAAAGACAGGTTGCAGTTTATTAATGAGTTTTCAAAACCAATAAAAGAGCAGCTTACAAAAAACGCCATCTATTTCGATATCAGCGGCCGTCACAAATCAATATATTCTATCTGGCATAAAATGCAGACCAAAGACATACCTTTTGAAGAGATATATGATCTTATGGCCATCAGGATTATTTTCGACCCTGCAGACAGCATTCCTGAAAAAACACAATGCTGGAATATTTACTCTATCATCACCGATATTTACATGCCTAAGCCCGAGCGCATCAGAGACTGGGTAAGCACCCCGAAGGCAAATGGGTACGAAGCATTGCATGCCACGGTAATGGGACCAAACGGACAATGGGTGGAAGTACAGATTAGGTCGCGCAGAATGGATGAGATCGCCGAACGGGGATTTGCAGCACACTGGAAATACAAAAGCAATGAGTCTCAGGAGAGCGAACTGGACAAATGGCTTAAAAGGATTCGCGAATTGCTCGATTCTACACAGATTGACGCACTCGAATTTCTCGATGATTTTAAATTAAACCTGTTTACATCAGAAATATTTCTCTTTACGCCCAAAGGTGATATAAAAAAAATGCCGATGGGTTCCACGGCACTTGATTTTGCATATGAGATACATACCGAAATAGGCCAAAAAGCCATGGGAGCCAAGGTAAATCACAAGCTGGTTGGGCTTAACTATGTGCTTAAAAGCGGTGACCAGATTGAAATTATTACATCTGAAAAGCACCATTCACGAAGAGAATGGCTTTCGAAAGTTATTACTGCCAAAGCCAAGACTTCAATAAAATCGGCCATTAAATCTGAAACCAAGAACCGGATTGAGAAAGGGAAACAGATTCTTGAAGAAGAACTTCGAAACCTTAAGCTAAGGCCATCGGCAAGGATATTCAGAAAACTGCTTCCTGAATATGATGTAACCTCAAAAGATGAGTTATATTCAAAAATCGGCAGTGGGATCATCCAACTTGATGAACTGTCGAAAGTGCTGAAAAAAAATACGAAGAATAAACTCATTAAATACTGGAGCCTGCAATTCTCAAAATCATCGCAAAAAAGCAACGACCCCGTGGTAACAGGCATTGCGCTCCCACAATTCGACCACAACCATCCGGTACTCCTCAAAGAAAATGTTGAACGAGAGCAGCCCGAATATACCATTGCCCAGTGCTGTAAACCAATACCGGGAGACGATGTTGTAGGCTATTTCAACCATGATACCGACAGTGTGGTGATACACAAAACCAAATGCCCGCATGCCGTTAAGATTTCTTCGAGCCAGAGCCAGCTGGTTGTACCTGTAAAATGGACCACACACAAAGTACTCTCTTTTCTTGTTAAAATTGCAATCTCAGGCACCGAAAGATTTGGCATCTATAACGATATTACCACAATTATTACCAAAGAGTTAAGCGTTCATATGCGTAACATCAGCCTTTCGGGCCATGATGGAATATGGGAAGGCACTATTGACCTTTATGTACACAACACCAAAGACCTGAACAACCTGTTGATGAACCTTAGTAAAATTAAAGGGGTTGAATCTGTAAGCCGGGTGGAAAATATAAAGTAAGCTGATTCACCTATGGCAATGTGGCTTTAATAGCAGCATGCTCTGCTTCAAGGTATTTCCAGTCAACATTTCCCAAGGATGGATTTCCAGAAAGCAAATTTTCCCAGACATTTTCAACGTTTTCAATCCTGTTTTCATCGCTCGGGTGTGTGCTCAGGAATTCAGGAATCCCATTTCCCCCACCCTCATTCATAAGTTTCTCAAAAAACTCTTTCACACCCAGAGGATGATAATATTCTGTATCTGAAGTGTAATAAACAGCATACTGATCGGCTTCATACTCGTTTTTGCGGCTATATGCCAGGGTGGTACCGGAAAGGGCAAGGCTCGCGAGGAGTTCTTCCATTTGTGAAGGATTCTGGCCTAATAAAAGGGACAGCAACACTGAAAAACCATATTCTTTGGTCATGGATTCGGTTGAATGCCTTCTGTCAGCGTGGGCTACTTCATGCGCCAAAATCCCTGCAAGATCCGAACCTTTGTCGAGATATTTTATCAAACCCGTGTAGAAGTAAAGATACCCTCCGGGAGCTGCAAATGCATTCACCACGTCACTGTTGATAACAGTAATTTTCCATCTGAATTCATCTTTATACAAAATATCATCAGAAGCAAGAATGGCCTCAAGCATTTGCTGCAGATACGAATATACCTGTGGATAAGCGTTTTTGTCAAGTACCGGAAATTCATCCGGCCTTGAAAGAATCACAGAATCAAGCTGTTCTCCGAATTGAACATCCTGTTTCACAGAAAAAAAATTCAAACCCTTATCTTTTGAACAACTTGTTATTATTATAGCTGCCAGCAACATGTTTACAATAATGAACTTTTTCATCATGATTATATTTAATATACATAAATATATGAAATTTATATGAATTACTGTATGTATAATGAACAATATCTGTAATAATTAAATTCCTTTGTAAAAAAAGTCTGTTTATCTTTATAATATAAATGAATGTGTGAATAACAAAAAGAGAGATATATGAATTTAACCACAGAGAATATTCTGTTAGTGGGTTCAATCCTTCTTTTTATTTCGCTCTTTGCAGGTAAAACCTCATTTAGGTTTGGAGTGCCTGTGCTTATTCTGTTTCTCTTAATTGGCATGCTGGCTGGTTCTGAAGGAGTCGGAGGAATAAATTTCGACAATCTGAAAACAGCCCAGTTTATCGGCATCATTGCTCTAAATTTTATTCTTTTCTCGGGTGGATTCGATACCAGCTGGAAATCTATAAAACCGGTCCTTTGGCAGGGATTCATTCTTTCAACCCTGGGAGTGCTTATTACAGCAATAACCCTGGGTGTATTTGTATGGCTGATTACCGATTTCACCATTTACGAAGGGTTATTACTCGGATCAATAGTGTCTTCTACCGATTCTGCCGCAGTTTTTTCAATCCTTCGTTCAAAAAAACTGGCTTTAAAAGGCAACCTGAGAGCTACCCTTGAACTTGAAAGTGGAAGCAACGACCCGATGGCATATGTTCTTACCATAGCATTTACCATTCTGGTTATTAATCAGGATGCCGGGCTTGCAAGCATAGTGCCATTATTTCTCAAACAGATTATTATTGGCGGGGTACTGGGGTTTATTTTTGGCATTATCAGTAAGTATTTTATCAATCATATCAGGCTTGATTATGAAGGGCTGTATATCGTATTGGTAATTGCCATTATATTTTTCAGTTTCTCGGCCACCGATTTTATCGGTGGAAACGGCTTTCTGGCTGTATATCTTTGTGCAGTATACCTTGGTAACCAGGAGCTTATTCATAAGAAAAAAATCATTAAATCGTTCGACAGTTTTGCCTGGCTTATGCAGATCGTCTTATTTCTTACGCTGGGCTTACTGGTATTTCCCAGTCGCATTGTGCCTTTTATCGGGGTGGGGTTGTTAATTTCGGCTTTTTTAATACTGATAGCAAGGCCGGTGAGTGTGTTTATCAGTCTTATTTTCTTTAAAGTTCAGACCAGAACACGTTGGTTCATTTCATGGGTGGGCCTGCGCGGAGCCGTGCCTATCGTTTTCGCTACCTACCCGCTGATAGCAGGGGCAGAGAAAGCAGATATGATCTTTAATATTGTTTTCTTTGTTTCACTTACTTCTGTTTTGCTTCAGGGCACAACATTGTCTTTTGTTGCAAAATTGCTGCACCTTACAGTTCCTGAAAAAGCAAAACAACGTACACCTACCGATATGGAACTTGAAGATAGCATTAAATCAATGCTTACTACAATTACTATTCCCGAAGACTGTGAAGCCATCGGAAAACAAGTTGTTGAATTAAAGCTGCCCAAGACCATTCTTATATCTATTATTCAACGAAACAATAAATACATCACTCCAAACGGGGCTACAGAAATCATGGCCAATGACAGGTTGTTCATTATTTCTGAAAATAAAGAGGATGTAGAAAAAGTAAATGAATGTCTTGGAACAACACAATCATCAGGCACAGTTTAAAGATATTTGTAAGCATTCAGTAACTATCAAAAAAGTAAAACAATTTACCCGTTCAACTATTTAAAACAATTACGGCTTAAGAGTGTTACTATTTAAAAGTAAAACCATTTTAATCTGAATTAAGAATTATGAAAAGAAAAGCATCTGCAATATGGAAAGGAACGCTTAAAGAAGGCTCCGGCCTTATGTATGCACAAAACAGTGTGCTTAATAATGCACAATATTCTTTTAAATCGAGGTTTGAAAACGGTGAAGGCACAAACCCCGAAGAGCTTATAGCAGCAGCACATGCCGGGTGTTTTAGCATGGCGTTGAGCGCAGAATTGGTTGAAGCGGGTTATAAACCCGTCAGCGTGGAAACATCTGCAACCATAACCCTTGAAGAGTCCACTATTACGGCCTCGCATCTTGTTGTAAAAGCCAAAGTACCCGGTATTAGCAAAGATACCATGGAAAAAATTGCCGGAGACGCCAAAACCAATTGTCCCGTTTCAAGGGTATTGAACCTCAAAATAAGCATGGAGGTTACATTGTTGTAAATACACTGTTTTCAATATTTGCCTGAGTAATCTATTCTGATTGATGTGTATTATTATCACGTTCATCAATGATTAACTGCGTGTATTTATTATAAAGAAATGATATAATCAGAAGTAAAGCTCCAAGAATAATAAATATTACTGTTTTCGGCAACATATCGAGGTGTGAGATATCGTAAAAGAATAATTTCAGCAGTGTAGCCCCAAAAAGAACGATGGCACCTACCCGCAGGTGCTTTTTTCTTTTTATGATGCCCAATAATACGATTGCCAGGGCATATGCACCCCATAAAATGGTAAGGCCAAATTTATAACTCTGCTTTGAATTCAGAATATCCATCCAGTGAATAAGTTCGCTGCTGATGACCCATAAAAGAAACAGATAAAACGCCAGCTCCTGATAGTTTTTTCTTTGTTTTTGCAGGTCTGACCATTCTGCAATAATGACAGTAATACAGCATGTGATAGCGGCAACCAGATAGGTAACATACCTTATAACAAGGTGAAAAATTCCGGGTGTATAATCGTCAGATTCATAAAGATTCAGGTAACTCTCACGAAGTTCGCTTAAAGCATAGAGGCCGCTTAACAGAAATAGCAGGATGAAAAAAACGTTCAAGACCATATTCACACGCAACATTTTCATGCTTTTTATTACACGGTAATTAAAAAAAGACAATGCTGAGACAAATAAAAGAGAATAATTCATCAACCAGATGCTTTTAAACCTTCTTAAATCAGCCAGATAATAATTACTTACAGCCAGATCGGCAGGCTTATGCAATAGTCTGTTCCAATACTCTGCTATTTCGAGCCTTACAGCATAATAAACAGCGACAATTAAAATAGCGGGGATCAGAAAATTCAAAATTCTTACAAATCGGGTAAAATAATCCTGTGCTACTGAGGGAAAAGCAAAATATCGATAGTTGATAACCGAAAAAGCCGTTATAAAAATCAGGGATTCAAGGAAATTGATATTTATAAACGGAATGGCATTTAAACTGTTCTCATCGAAGTATTTCCTGTCGTATACCATGCTCCAGTCATGCACCAGGCTTATAAAAGCCAAAACCATTAATGGATATGCGAGATACCTGTAGAATTTTACCCCCCTGTTGCTTCCTGCCAAATACAATACAAGCGCTTCACCTGTCCACAAAAGGGTCACCCATCGTCCGTTGAGTTGAATGGGTATGGCAATGGTAATAAAAACCAGCGCAAGCCCGGCTACGAAATACATCAGGCTTCGGTCGGCCAGTTTTTTGGCATATATTAATACCGAAACCCCAAGATGAATGATGGCATTCAACACCGCAAAAAACCCGGGATAGTCAATTCCGATCTGATGATCTTTAAGTAAACGATAACCTATCATAAAGTAAATAGACGAATTGACAAGCAGGATTAAAACATCGGCCGCATCAAATTTTTCGTTTTTCAGCAACTTATACGCAAGAAAAATAAGGTAAAACAACAAGAAATTAACTGACAGAAAAATAACCGAGATACTAAAAAACCCGGTGAAATTATAATCGGAAACATACCATGTCAGCCAGATTAGCCAGGTGATAATGAATGCCACGATATACAATGGTTTCCAGTTCTTTAAGAAGGCAATTACCAGAATGCCCGAATTAATTATGGCCATATAACTAAAAAGAAATACGATATTGTCAAAACCTGCCCCGAGTAAAAACGGAATGGCATATGAACCTACAAGTCCGATATGTGCAATTACCTGCCTGTTATAGTTTATGGCTGCATAAACAGCCAAAACAGTAAATACAATCATCAAAACATATGTAATTACAAGGGGTATCAGTTGATAAAAATCGAAGGCAGCAAAAGTAATAAAATACATAATGGCCAATGAACCGCTTAACAAAACAGAGCTGTAATTTGTATATTTATTTTTAAGCCTCAGCGCCAGACCCAATAGAATCAAGCCAAAAGCGTAACCAAAGATGATTCTCACCAACGGACTTATCATCTGATGGTCAATAGCGTATTTTACACCTATGGAGACACCGATAACAGTAATGATAATACCAACTTTATTGGCCAGGTTTTCACCAATATACTTTTCAAGGTTGAACCTGAGAGATGCCTTTTTTCCATTCTGTGCCTCAGAAGGCGTATTTTTTAAATCCTGATCTGATCCTGGAACTTGCAGATGCAGGTTATGATCGGGCAGGCTTATATCCCTTTCTGATTCTTGAGAAAACATGGTTTCCGGATGACCGGTTTTTTTAAGCCTGATCATCTCCTCTTTAAGACTGGCAATTTCCTGTTGAAATTTCTCATGCTGCAAGAGCAGACGGTTGAGTTTTTCTTCAAGCCGGTATGCAACATTTTGATCCTTGTCCATAACTCTCTTTTTGATTAGATTGCGATGTATAATAACCCTAAAGATATAAAAATAATGTTCCTGTTGTCAAGAAAACCTTACTTTAGAAAAGCCATAAGTTCATTATATTCATTAATCTGTAAGAATACCCATTTGCTGCATTAACAAAGAGGCATTCATTTTTTTTGTAATCCCGTCATACAGTCTATAATCAAAGAAAATTTCAGCGCCATTTATTTCAATCTCAAAACATTTATTTTTAAGATTTTCAGGCAAATCTTTTTCCATTTCTGCGAGGTCGAGGTCGTGCGTGGCAATAAGACCGGCACCATTCAGTTTCACTATTTGT
>JAWOHT010000181.1:0-15634 GCA_046485045.1 Bacteroidales bacterium | reverse complement strand
TTGAACTAATTCTTCTATCCTTTTCCGGCTTTTCCAGGATTTTACTACTCTTTCTCTCTTATATGCTTCTTTTTTACTTGAATAAACCTCGACATAAATCAATTCCCAATCCCCTGTTTTACCTGTATACCCTTTATGATTTGTCTTATGTTTTTGTATTCGCTGCTGAAGATTACCTGTATGTCCAATGTAATAAGCGTTTCTATCGCGGGAATATAATATGTAGAAGTAATAGGTCATTGACATAAAAAAAGGATATCAATTGTGATATCCCTTTTGTGGGCACTACTGGATTCGAACCAGTGACCCCCTGCTTGTAAGGCAGGTGCTCTGAACCAGCTGAGCTAAGCGCCCGATATTTTTAAGAACCTGTTGCTGAACCAGTGACCCTCCCGACTTATCAGTCGGGATGCTTCCCGATGAAATCGGGACTGAGCTAAGCGCCCGATTTGCTTATCGGATTAAGCGGCTGCAAATATAAAAGACTTTTTTGTGATTCAAAAATAAATGTTAATTTTTTTCTGCCGACAAAAAATCAGCTACCACGAATGTACTTCCACCAATGAATATCATATCATCCGAAGCAGCATTCTTTTTCGCGTCCTTTACCGCTGTGCATACATCTGGGTAAACTTTACCCTTAAACCCTTTATCTGTTGCCTGTTTAAACAATATATTCTCATCGAGTCCCCTCGGCACCGACGGCCTGGTGAAGTAGTATGTTGCTTCACGGGGTAATAGGTCAAGTATTGCTGATATATCTTTATCAGAAACAAAGCCTGTTACCATATGAAGTTTTTTCCAGGGGGTCTGTTTTATCTGCACAACAACTTCTGCGATTCCTTCTGCATTGTGACCGGTATCGCATACCACCAGAGGATTGTAACCACATACTTCCCATCTTCCGCTTAAACCAGTGAAGCTTTTTACATTTTTCAATCCTTCCTGCAATGCATTGCCAGGTATCTTGAATCCTTTTTCGTTTATCGCATCCAATGTTGCAAGCAGGGTAATAAGGTTTTTATGCTGGTAATAACCCAGCAGGTCTGTTTCATAATGCAGGGTTTTACCGTTTTTTTCATCAGATAAATAAATAATCTGACTGCCGCTTAGTGTCTGCATGCTGTAATTGTGTTTATACCTGTCGGGTGCATAGGATATTTTTGAATGATGATCCGAGGCTGCGGCATTAAAAGCAGGCATGGTATTTTTGTTGTATTCGCCTATTACCACAGGGATTTCATCTTTTATAATTCCGGCCTTTTCTGCTGCAATCTTTTCGAGAGTATCGCCCAAAAATTCGGTATGGTCCAATCCGATATTTGTAATCACAGATACTTCAGGAGTTATAATATTGGTAGAATCCAGGCGGCCACCCAAGCCAACTTCGATAACTGCCACGTCTACCCCGGCATGTGCAAAATAGTCGAAAGCCATAAAGACAGACATTTCAAAAAATGATGGTCTGAGGCTCTCAAAAAAATCACGGTGTTTTTTTACAAATTCAACCACCCGCTGTTTACCCATCAGCTTGCCGTTTATACGCATTCTTTCCCTGAAATCAAGCAGATGGGGCGATGTATGCAGGCCTGTCTTGTACCCCGCAGCCTGAAGCACCGAAGCGAGCATATGACAAACCGATCCTTTGCCGTTGGTGCCGGCTACATGTATGGTTTTAAACCTTCGGTGCGGATGGCCAAAATACGCATCAAGCCTGTAACTGTTTTCAAGTCCTTCTTTGTATGCGGCTTTACCGGTGCGCTGAAACATCGGCAACTTTTCAAGCAGGTAGTCAAGGGCGTCGTGGTAATTCATTTTTGCAATTGCTTATTTGTATTCGGCCTTGAATCACCAACTTTCGTAATGAATTCTTTCTTGTTGGTATCTTTCGGGAAAGGTCTTTTTTTCATTCGGGTAGCCCACAGCAATCACCGAAAAAGGTTTTATGTTCGATGGCAATTTAAATAGCTGATGAATGGCTGATATACGCTGCTGACGGGGATAAATGCCTATCCATACAGCCCCAAGGCCGATACCATGCGCTGCCAGTAAAATATTCTGAGTAGCTGCACCGCAATCAACTTCTCCATATCCAGAGTCATGTTGCAGGTTTTCATCATAACAAACAAGTATTCCAAGCGAAGCATTTTTTAACATCCAGGCATTCGGATGAAATTCGATGATCTCTTCTCTTATTTTTTTGTCCCTGAAAACAATAAAGTGCCAGGGCTGCTTGTTCACTGCCGATGGTGCGTACATGGCAGCCCTAAGTATAACCTCAACCTGTTCGGCTGTAACCTGCTGACCTGTATAATTTCTGATACTTCTTCTGTTAATGATTGCTTCAATTACATCCATCTTTTTATAACATTTTTTATGAATCCGGTATCTGGTTTAAAACTTTTGATATATTGTTTAAAACATTACTTAATTTAAAAAAATGAAACAAAAATAAGATAATAAAAGTTATTATTTTCGAATACATATAACACTAAATTTATATTTACCATTATGGCAAAAAATAAAAAAATCTTTGTACTCGATACAAATGTTTTACTGCACGATTACATGTGTATTTACAATTTTCAGGACAACGACATCGTGTTACCGATACCCGTATTAGAAGAGCTTGACAAGTTTAAACGGGGGAATGATATCATCAACTTTCATGCCCGCGAGTTCACACGTGAGCTTGATAAATTATCGGGCGATAATCTTTTTAACGGAGGGGTGGCGCTGGGCAAGGGAAAAGGTAAACTTACCATCGAAACCGGTAAACCTTTGTCAAAAAAAATACAGGAGTCTTTTCCTGAAAACACGCCCGACCACAGAATACTTGCTATTGCTGAATATATTCACCATAAAAATGAACCGGGAAGGGTAGTTTTTATATCTAAAGACATTAACCTGCGCATGAAGGCCAAATCAATAGGCATTATGGCACAGGACTATGAAAGCGACAAGGTAGCGAACATTGCCGAACTGTATAAAAACATCGTCACCATCGGAGATTTGGATGATGCATTGATCAATAAGCTTTATGAGGTGCCTGAAGGCATACCGGTTAAGAAATTCAAACTCAATGGCACTATTCTGCCCAACCAGTATTTTATTCTTAAAGGAAACTCTTCCAGCGCCCTGGTTCATTACGATGCTGAGAACAAGGTGCTTGACCGTGTAATAAAACAAAAAACTTATGGTATTGAACCGCGCAATGCAGAACAAACTTTCGCACTTGATGCGCTGATGAGGCCCGGCGTGCAACTGGTTACGCTCACGGGTAAAGCCGGCACCGGAAAAACATTGCTTGCCCTTGCAGCAGCGCTGCACCAGCGACAGGAGTATACCCAGATATTTCTTGCCAGGCCCATTGTGCCGCTTTCTAACAAAGACCTGGGCTTTCTGCCTGGCGATGTTAAAGAGAAAATCGGGCCTTACATGCAGCCTCTCTTTGATAACCTTGATGTTATTAAAAATAAGTTTCAACAAGTCAGCAAAGAATACCAGAAAATTGACGAGTTACTGAAAAACGAAAAACTAATTATTACTCCGCTGGCTTACATAAGGGGAAGAAGCCTTTCGCGTATATTTTTTATTGTTGACGAAGCACAGAACCTTACCCCGCACGAGATAAAAACCATCATCACGCGTGCAGGCGAAGGCACCAAAATGATATTTACCGGCGACATTGAGCAGATTGACTCACCTTACCTCGACGACAAATCTAACGGATTGAGCTATCTTACCGATAAAATGAAGGGCCAGAAAGTATTTGCACATGTCAACCTGGTAAAAGGCGAAAGAAGTTATTTAGCCGAACTGGCTAGCAATCTTCTTTAAATTTACTTACTTTGCATAAACGGTTTGTTCAAGATTATTTATTTATGAAAAATACAAAGACACTTCATATTGTTCGTCATGCCAAATCATCATGGGATTATCAGAATATATCTGATTATGACCGGCCTCTCAAACTTAGGGGTATCGTAAATGCATACGAGATGGCCAGAAGGGTGAAAATAAGAAACTCATCACCCGACTATGTTATTACAAGTCCTGCCAACAGGGCTTTTCATACTGCATCGGTTTTTGCCAGGGTTATCGAAATTCCATTCAGCCAGTTTAGTGTTGATTCAGACCTTTATGGTTCCGATATTGAAACAATTATCAGCCTTTTAAAAAATATTGACGATAAGTATAGCAGTGTTATGATTTTCGGACACAATCCAGAATCTACCGACCTCGCCAATCATTTTTCAAATGAAAATATTGAAAACGTGCCCACCTGCGGTATTGTAACCATAACGTTCAATACAGAGAAGTGGAAAGAAATAGGTAAAAGCAAGGTGAAGCAGGTTTTGTTCGATTTTCCTAAAAATGAAATACAGGTTTAATAAATATAATTTTCTTTAAGGCTCAGAATCTTTTACTTAATGGCACGAAAAGAGAAAATCATCAACCGTGAAATAAGCTGGCTGTCATTTAACGAAAGGGTGCTTCAGGAGGCACAAGACCCAAGTGTGCCGCTGATAGAGCGGGTGAGATTTCTTGGTATATTCTCAAACAATCTCGATGAGTTTTTTAAGGTAAGGGTGGCTACCATCAAACGAATGATTGACGTGCAGGAAGGTTCAAAAAGGGTTGAGGGTGAAAAACCCAAGGTGATTATGAACAACATCCAGAAAAAGGTGATCAACCTGCAGAATAAATTTGAATATACATATCACCAGATTGTTGCCGAGCTTGAAAGAAACAATATTTTTATTATCAACGAAATGGAGCTTAATCCCGAGCAGGCCTGTTTCGTAAAAAAATATTTCAGAGAAAACGTGTACCCGGTGATCTCGCCAATTATGCTCCACAATGTCGACGAGTTCCCCTACCTTAAAGACAAAAGCATTTATCTTGCTGTAAAACTTACGAGGAATATTCATGCACATGATGTAGAATATTCGATTATTGAAGTTCCTACAGAACACCTGCCGCGTTTCATCGAATTGCCTTCAGATGAAGAAAGAAAATTTATCATCCTCCTCGAAGACATGATTAGGTTTTCGCTGGATGATATCTTTGCCATATTCAGATTTGAAAACTTTGAGTCGTGGATAATCAAACTTACACGCGATGCAGAACTTGATATGGACAACGACTTGTCTAAAAGTTTTCTTGAACTCATTTCAAAAGGGGTAAATGAAAGAAAAACCGGACAACCTGTTCGGTTCGTGTTTGACAATTCAATTGCCAAAGACCTGCTCGACTTTATCATTAGCCGCTTAGGCCTTGATGAAGACGCCAACCTTATACCCGGTGGGAGGTATCATAATTTCAAAGACTTTATGAATTTTCCGAATGTCCTGGGCGAAAGTCTGGTTTACAGGCGCGATCCACCGTTTAGGCACAAACTGATAAAATACCATCATGGTATACTCGAAGTAATGTCTAAGAAAGATTTTATGCTTCATGTACCATACCAGGATTTCAATATTTTTATAAGTCTTTTGCAGGAAGCCGCCATAGACCCGCAGGTTACAGAAATTTCGCTCACCATATACCGGGTGGCCAGGAATTCAAAAGTGGTGAATGCACTGATTAATGCCGCGAGAAACGGAAAAAGGGTAAATGTTGTGATTGAATTACAGGCAAGGTTTGATGAAGAAACCAATATTTACTGGTCGCGCAAGCTCGAAGAGGTTGGGGTAAAAGTATTCTTTGGCATTTCAGGGCTTAAAGTGCATGCAAAGCTTTTGAGCATTACCAGGAGAGAAAATAAAAAGCTCGTCAATTATGCCTGCATCGGTACCGGAAACTTTCATGAGGGCAACGCAAAGGTTTATTCCGACCTTTTCCTGTTTACAGCCCATAAGGGAATAGCAAACGAAGTGAACAAGCTTTTCGATTTCTTTGAAAATACTTACAAGAATTATGCTTACAGGCATCTGATACCATCGCCCCTCTATACCCGCCGTAAAATGTACCGGCTTATTGACAATGAAATCAGGAATGCAAAAGCAGGCAAAGAAGCTTATATCATCCTTAAAATAAACAATATTGTTGACAAGGAGATTATTTACAAGATGTACCAGGCCAACAACAGCGGTGTGAAAATTAAGTTGATCGTGCGTGGAATATGTTCTCTTATTCCAGGTGTACCCGGTATGAGCGAAAATATCGAAGCTATCAGCATCGTGGATAAGTATCTTGAACACTCACGTATCATTATTTTTTGCAATGGCGGCAACGAGCTTTACTACATTTCATCTGCCGACTGGATGACCAGGAACCTTGACCGTAGAATTGAAATTACCTGCCCCATCTACGATAAAGGTATTAAGAAAGAGCTGAAAGATATGGTTGAATTCCAGCTCAGCGACAATTCCAAATCGCGAATAATAAACATCGCACAGGATAACCCGTATGTGAAGTCGGGTTCGCTGCCGCAAACCCGGTCGCAGGTGGAATTACATAATTATTATGAAGATATGGTAAAGGTTAGATAATGAATTAAAACAGCTGAAAAGAGGCAGCTGTCCAAACTATTTTCGCGAATGATTTAAACCATCTTATTGTTCGTCAACAACATAAAACCATTCATCAAGAAAAACCGGTTTTATTTATTATTATACTGATCTATTGTTAATTTTGCGCCTGATTTTTTATTATTTCAACAATAGATGAAAACTGTTTTCAGTCCTTTTGGCAGATTTATCAGGGTGGAAGCCATAGGTGGTGTTATTGTGGTATTTAGTGCATTATTGGCAATAGTTGTTTCAAACACTTCTGTATCCTCATCATTTACAAGGTTGTTCGATACCATCGTTTCATTAAAAATAGGGGATTTTCAGCTCTCAGACACCCTTGTCAACTGGATCAAACAGGGATTCATGGCAATTTTCTTTTTCGTAGCAGGTCTTGAAATCAAACGCGAAGTAACCCTGGGAGAGTTGTCTTCTCTTAAAAAAGCATCGCTGCCCATTTTTGCAGCATTAGGAGGCACCATTGTTCCGGTGATGCTTTTTGTCACGATCAATAATCATGAAGCCGCGTTCTCTGCCTTTCTTGTGCCGGCTATGACCGATATTTCATTATGTTTTCTGGTGTTGGGAACGCTTGGTAAAAGAGTGCCCGAAAACCTGAAGATTTTTATTTTTGCATATGCCATTGTAGGAAACCTTTTATCAGTTTCAATATCAATAATATATAACCATTCAGAAATAAACCTGAAGTTTTTACTTATCGGTTTGGGATTGTTCCTTTACCTTGTTATTTTTAATATTGTAAAAATAAGAGTAATACAAATTTATATGCTGGTTGGATGGGGTATCTGGTACATGTTTTACAGATCGGGTATCCACCCTGCAATTGCCGGCATTATTATTGCATTTACCATACCAAAAGAGCGTAAAATCAGGCCTTCGCTATTCAGAAAAAGACTTGAGTCTAACCTGCAGGAGTTTTCTTCGGAGGAGCGAAAAAGCAAAGTTGAGCTTACCGATAAACAATTAATTGCCATTGACAATATTGTGGCCGAAACAGGGAAGGTGAAGAGCCCCCTTCAGTCGCTGGAGCACAGGCTTCATGGTTTTGTTGCTTATCTCGTGTTGCCCCTTTTTTTACTGGTTAATGCAGGTGTGGGGCTTTACAATCCGGATTTTTCGGCGGGGTCAGATTCAATGTTTCGCATCATCGCGATAAGCATGGTATTCGGGAAAGTTGCCGGTATATTTATTATTTCATGGGTGGCTGTAAAAGTCAGACTGGCTGTTTTACCGGCAGAAGTGAAATGGATGCATCTTCTGGGTGCCGCCCTGCTCGGCGGTGTTGGGTTTAGTATGTCTTTATTTGTCAATGAGCTGGTTATTATACCCCAAATCTTGTCAGAGCAAATAAAAACAGGGATATATGCCGGTTCGATAGTCGCTGCCTTGTCAGGATTTCTGGTATTGCGACTGATTCCTAAAAACAAAATAAAATCTTGATTGTTGAATTTACAAAAATTGCTGTTGATGAAGGAAAAGCTTGCCGAACTGAACAAATCTTTTTCAAATAGCCTGCCCGAAGAGATACTTGGTTATTTTCTTAAAAACCATAAAGGTAAAATTGCCCTCGGATCAAGTCTTGGCGCAGAAGACCAGGTTCTGACCGATATGATCGCGAAAATTGATAAATCTGCAAAGATTTTTACGCTTGACACTGGCAGACTTTTTCCCGAGACTTATAATCTGATTGAAAAAACCAACCGGAAATATGGGATCAATATAGATGTATATTTTCCTGATAAAGAAATGGTTGAAAAAATAGTTAAGGAAAAAGGCATCAACCTTTTCTATGAGAGTATCGAAAACCGTAAACTATGCTGCCATATACGAAAAGTTGTTCCTTTACAGCGGGCGCTTGAAGGAGTGGAAGTCTGGATTACCGGTATAAGAAAAGACCAGACCATTACTCGCTTCTTTAATAAACATGTGGAGTTAGATGAAGTATCTAAAATCATAAAGGTGAACCCGCTTCTAAGCTGGACCGAAAAAGATGTATGGGAATACATCAGTAAGTATGATGTGCCCTATAATGAACTGCACGATAAAGGTTTTCCGAGTATTGGCTGCCAGCCATGCACCAGGGCCGTTAACTCTGGCGAAGATATAAGAGGTGGGCGCTGGTGGTGGGAACAACCGGAACAAAAAGAGTGCGGGTTGCACAACAGGAATAAATAGAACAAGTTACAAATTATTCAAAAATGTTTGTTACTTTGTAACTCATTTTCTGGTTCTTCGTATATAAATGAAATTTTTTTATATGGCAAGAGGGGCTCAGTTTGTACAACACAAAGGTAAAGATATTTATTATGTTGACTACAGTAACATAAAAAGCAACGAAGAGTTTTTACAGACCATCAAAGAAACCAATGCTTTCAGGGAAAAGGTCAGGTCAGAGGGCATAAGAGATTTATTGATACTCGTTGATATATCAGGAAGTTATGCATATGGTCAGGTTCTCGATGAATTGAAAAAATCGGGGAGGATTACCAAAGACCTGTCAAAAAAAGAGGCAATAGTTGGTATTACAAAAAGCCAGAAAATACTGCTTCAGATCATAAAAACATTCACCCGTATGCAACTCACCATGTTCAATACGGTAGAAGAAGCCAAAGACTGGCTGGTGAAAGATTAATTGCACAATAACATCACCGTGGTTTTACTTTATAATATCATTTTGTTTTTACAACGCGACAAATTAAAAAAAAAATTATTTTTAAGTTTTTAACCTAAACTAATCAAACCATGTTTAAATCAATTCTTCTTGGCGCTATCACAATAGGCCTGCTTCAAAACACACTTGCACAAGGCGGCTTCGAACCAGCCAATATCAACAATGAGCCTGAAGTATTAAGTATTACAGAAGAGCCTGCTAATTATGATATTTATCTGGGATTGTCGACAGGACTAAATTACAGCGGGCTTTTTGGTTTCACCGGCGAATTTAACATATACAAAAACCTTACCTTTTCCGGGGCCGTTGGTATTGGTACATGGGGTTATAAGTTCCTCGGAGATCTAAGGTTGTATAAGCAATATCCAAAAGGAATTTATTATACAGGCGGAATTGGATATTCGTCGGGTATACCCGAGATAGAACTCGAACTGGAGACCTATTCCGGTAGTACGAATAATTACCTTTTAGAATTAACTCCGGTTATGAATGTAGATTTGGGCATAGGGTATGCCTGGAAACTCGGCAAACGTTTGAGGATAAACCTCGAAATTGGCTATGCCATAGATGTAACCGATGGTAACGCATACAGGGTAAAAGGTACGTATCCCGAATTAAGCGATGTGTCAAAAGAAGTCATGAAACTTATGAAGCCCGGAGGATTTCGTTTTGGACTGGGATTTAATGCAGGTTTATAAATTGATGCCTGTGCCATGAGATTTTTAAGGTTCGTATTGTTTTGCATCCTTTTCTTTTTTTGTATTCCTTGGTTCAGAATATCAGCGCAATCACAGCCTCCACCATCTTTACGCTGGTATAAAATATCAACCCCTGAATATAAAGTTTTTTATCCCAGAGGGATTGAAAGTGAGGCACTAAGGGCAGCTTCGCTGTTAGGTCATGTTACGAACATTGTTCCGGGTTTTTATGACAAGCCACAGAAACCTGTCAGCCTTTATCTCCATAACCAGACGATAACTGCAAACGGTTATGTCGCCCTTGCACCAAGACATATGGCATGGTACGTTCATGCACCCCAGGATGTAAATCTTCTGGGGAGCAGCGACTGGTTCAATACGCTGGCTTTGCACGAATACAGGCACGTGGTGCAGTTTGAATACCTGAACAGGAACCTTACTCTGCTTCTAACTGCTCTTTTTGGCGAAACCGGGTTGGCTTTTGCATCGCTGTGGGCAGTGCCTATGTGGTATTATGAAGGCGATGCCATATCTTCCGAAACCCTCTTCGGGCGGCAGGGAAGGGGCCGGCTTCCGGCATTTGAAATGGAAATGAAGGCAGCATTCACAGGTGCCGGTAAAAAAATAACATATAACCAGGCATATCTGCGTTCATACCGCCGGTATTTTCCAAATCATTATTATCTTGGTTATTACCTGCATACGCATGTGTCTAACAACTTTGGAGTTGATAAATGGCCGTTGGTCATGGAGCGGGTTACGAAGAACCCGTTTTCGCCGTACTCTTTTTCAAGAGGCCTGAAAAAGGTTACCGGTGTAAATTTGAAAAAAACCTATATTAATACATTTGATACCATTGTCCCGCTATGGAAAGAAAGCTTTAAGCCGCTTCCGCCTGACATATATCCGTTTGCAATCAAAAAAAACAGAATATACACCAACTACCGGTATGGGCATATTTTAAAAGACAGTACTTTAATAACACTGAAATATGGCATGGCCGACGCCCCTTCTTTAATAAAGGTAAACAGAGAGGGAAAAGAAAAATATTTGCAGGGATTGAACAACAGTGAACTTATCTCTTCTAACGGCAGACTGGTTGCCTGGTGCACAGTAAAAAACGATATCAGGTATGGAATGCGCGATTATTCCGATATCATGGTTTACGACGACAAAGTTGGTACAGTAACAAAGTTAACACACAAGGCTAAATATGTATCTCCGGCAGTTTCACCTTCAGGTAAATTCATTGCTGCAGTGCATTACAATCCTGACCTTACATATCGGCTTGATATTCTGAATACATCCGATGGAAGTCTTGTAAATACATTTTCTTTTGATGGCTATATCCGCACCCCGTCTTGGTCATGTGATGAAAAGGAACTGGTTTTAACGCTTGCTACTGATAATATGATAAGCATGATAACACTTAACCATTTAACAGGAGATAAAACCATGCTTATTTCAACCACCGGAGAAAATATTTCAAGACCGGTATTCTGGAAAGATTTTATTCTGTTCATTTCTTCGGCAAGGGGAAACAATGAGGTACATGCTATTAATATAAGAGATAAAACAAGGTACATCGCCCTCGCGGGAGGTTATGGTTTTTTTAATCCTTCACAGAATAATAATACAGATGAAATAGTTTTTGAAACATATACCCCTGATGGTTACAGGTTATTTGGATGGATGCCCGATACATCAAAATTTGAAAATTTTGAAAAGTCTGTGAAAGTAGAATACTACATCACACCAACAGTTGAAAAAGGCAACTATGCTGATATATTTAAAGACTTTAAGCCCGGGAATGAAGATTACAGTATAAAAAAATATAACCTGTTTACCGATGGGTTGAAACTTCACAGTTGGGAAATACTTCCATCGAACCAGGGAGTACAGGGTGCTGTTTACATCAACGATCCCTTGTCAGTAGCCGGAATTACTGCAGGTATTCAGTACAATCAGAACGAAAAAAATACTTTTCAATACTTAAGTCTTAATTATTCGGGCTTATTCCCGGTTATTAGCGCCGAATTAACAAACGGTAACCGTACACTATTCAGAAGCGACATCAACGACAGTTCGGTTTATTACCAATGGTCAGAAAATTCTGTCTCTGCAAACATCGTGGTTCCCCTTAACCTCTCTTCCGGAGCCAAAGTAAGCGCTTTGACAATTTCCGGTGGTTACGATTACCGTTTTATCCGTAATCTGGATGTGCAATATAAAGATATTTTCGATATCGGCAACGGGTCTTTTGGCTCAATGAATGCCGGTTTTACATTTTTAGCCTATAAACAAATGGCTTTGCGCGATATTTATCCGGCTCTTGGAATTACTGTAAATGCAAGCTATAACAGCACCTTATCGGCAAGCGATTACACAGGCTCTTTGTTGTCGCTATCGGGAATTTTATACCTGAAAGGTTTGTCAAAGCATCATTCGCTCAGACTGCAAATGGCGTGTGAAAAACAAGATCCGGGCAATAACAGTTATGTCGGGTATGTCTATCCTTCTGAAATGTTATTCTACAGGGGGTATGAAAACATTTTCACAAACAAAATAACCAAATTTTCAGCTGATTATACTCTTCCCCTCGTATATCCCGACCTGGGGCTCGGCTCGGTGTTATATATCAAACGAATCAGGGTAAACATTTTTACCGATATCGGACAGGGGAAGTCTGTCAGGAAGTCTGTCAATTACACCAAAGATTATCTCTCGTTCGGGGCCGACCTGCTTTTTGATACCAATTTTTTCAGGTTTTTGCCAGAGATAGACCTGGGAATCAGAACGGCCTACGCGAAAGATGCTGGTACAACCGTAAGGTTTGTTGCTTTTCAGCGCTTTGGCTATTGAAACTCAATAAGCCCGGGCAATCAAAACCCTGTATTTTGAAGGTTTACCGCTTACAATGCATTTTCCACCCTCATGCTCCTGGCCTATGGGGATACATCTAATGGTAGCTTTGGTTTCCTCTTTAATTTTCTCCTCGGTTTCAGCTGTTCCATCCCAGTATGCATGCACAAAACCGCCTTTGTTGTCAAGAATATCCTTCATCTCGTCATATTCGTTACATTCAAAGGTATTGGCATTCCTGAAAGCGAGCGCTTTCTTATAAATACTTTCCTGAATTTCTGAAAGCAGTTCTTTCACATGCTTAACAACTCCTTCCTGGGGCAGTATTTTCTTCTCAAGGGTATCACGCCTTGCAATCTCTACAGTATTATTTTCATAATCTTTCGGGCCAATGGCAAGTCTTACAGGTACCCCTTTAAGCTCGTACTCGGCAAATTTCCATCCTGGTTTGTGGGTGTCGCGGTTGTCAAATTTCACTGTTATCCCTTCGTCTTCAAGCAATTTCTTAAGTTGTTCAGCCTTCAGGGCAATCATACTGCGTTGTTCATCGGTTTTATATATGGGAACTATAACCACATGGATGGGGGCGAGCTTTGGCGGCAGTATCAAACCGTTGTCGTCTGAATGGGTCATAATAAGGGCGCCGATAAGCCGTGTGGTAACACCCCACGAGGTGGCCCACACATAGTCGAGCTTACCGTTTTTATCAGTGAATGTTACATCAAAGGCTTTTGCGAAATTCTGACCGAGAAAGTGCGATGTTCCGGCCTGCAGTGCTTTTCCGTCCTGCATCAGCGCTTCGATGCAGTAAGTATCAATAGCGCCGGCAAATTTCTCGTTATCGGTTTTCACACCTTTTATTACAGGCATGGCCATGTATTGTTCTGCAAACAGGGTATATATATCAAGCATTTTCAAGGTTTCTTCAACTGCTTCCCCGCTCGATGCATGTGCTGTATGTCCTTCCTGCCATAAAAACTCTGTAGTCCTTAAAAACAATCTTGTACGCATCTCCCAGCGTACCACATTTGCCCACTGGTTGTACAACAGTGGCAGATCGCGGTACGACTGTATCCAGTTTTTATATGTATTCCATATAATCGTTTCTGAGGTAGGGCGTATAATCAGTTCTTCTTCAAGCTTTGCGTCGGGGTCTACAACTACTCCTTTTCCGTCGGGGCTGTTTTTAAGCCGGTAATGTGTTACTACGGCGCACTCTTTGGCGAAACCCTCTACATGGGCAGCCTCTTTACTGAAAAACGATTTTGGAATAAAGAGCGGGAAATAGAGGTTTGAATGCCCTGTTTTCTTGAACAACCCATCAAGGGCAGCCTGCATCTTCTCCCAGATTGCATATCCGTATGGTTTTATCACCATACAGCCCCTAACGGCCGAATTCTCGGCCAGATCGGCTTTTACCACCAGATCGTTATACCATTGCGAATAATTATCTTTCCTGCTCGTTAATTCTTTTGCCATGATGCTATTTTTGGTATGGTATTTGTTGTTATGTTAATGAATTAAAATTGGTACAAAGTAAAAAAATAAAATCATATCTTCACAATGTAAATTTATCAGGAGGCTAAAACATGAAAACACGCATATTCATAGCAGCGATCACCGGGGCAGTCCTTACTTCCTGCTCCAGTAGTTTTCGGGCTACATCCGAATACGATGATGTGTATTACACCCCTTCATCTGAACCTGTAGTTGTTGCCGAAAGGGTTGCCACCCCGGTTTATGAAAAGCCTGTGAGCAACTACGAACGTTATGTTACCCAGTTGAATGACCAGGGTACTTCAGCTGAATACGTTCAGGGGCCTGATACCATGCTATATCAGGACGAGCAGCTTGCATCGGACAAAGATTATCCAGGCACCGAATATTACGAAGAAGACGGTAATTCATATGCCATCAACAATAATTACTATAATGATGACGATTATTTCTATGCTTCAAGGATAAGAAGGTTTCACAGGCCGTTTTACACATACAGTTATTACGATCCGTGGTATAACGATCCTTATTGGTATGATTATAACCCCATTCACTGGTCACTCGGGTATTCATGGGGGTATTCTCCCTCGTGGAATTTCGGGTTTTCTTACGGATATCCTTACTATTACTCATCATGGTACAGTCCTTATAGTTACTACGGGTATAATGATTATTACGGGTATTCGCCATACAGGTATTCATACTGGACCGGCTACAGACATGGTTATTATAACGGGTATTATGGAAATTACTATGGTTACAACTACGGCCGCAATGATAGTTGGAGTAACAGCAGGGTTTATTATGGCCCTCGTCAGGGAAGTTCTACAGGAAGGGCATATGGGAGTTCAAATTCTGTTAACGCAGCTAACCTTAAAAGTACAAACGTTTCATCAGCTTATGGAAGAAGAACTGCTTCATCAACAGCGCCATATAACAATGCTGAAAGCGGAAGACGTGTTGCAACCAATACCAAGAGTACTGCATCAGATAGAAATGTAAGCACTCGTGATAATGTTGACAGGAGGACTGCCACTACCTCAAGAGAAAGTTCTTCCAACTATACAAGGAGTGCAACCGGAAACCGAAATTACACTTCTACCTATACAAGGCCTGCTGCTGCGCAACGTCCGGCATATACAAGGCCTTCTGGCAATACGCGGACTGCCACACAGTCGAGAACAACAAGTTCATATAAAGAAATCATTGAACCCATTGGGTATCGAGCAAAAGAACACAACGAAACCTTCTTTCTTGAAAAAAGCAGAGTAGTTAACCGTTTTACGAAGCAGTTTCTCGAGAATTATTGTAATGATTTAGGCGACATCAATTGGAATAAATTGGTTGAATTTAACAGTGGAAACTTTGAT
>JAWOHT010000177.1:0-14439 GCA_046485045.1 Bacteroidales bacterium | reverse complement strand
TTTCACCCCTCAATACCATTGTGGAGAAATTTCCCCACCTAATTTTTGCCACAAATATTAACATGTTTCCCGGTATTCCAGCCCTGTAGTTGATTAGCAGCCTTACCATAAATTTCCCATTTTCCCATGTACTATGGCACGGTATTCCTTGCTTGCAATTAACACGAAATGCCTCTGTAATAAATTTTCGTTAAAAAATTTATAAAGAAACCAAGCTTCTCGACAATATTAAGATTTAAACCTATTATATAATCATGAGAACCATTATCATAAGCGACATAACAGAAACTCCTGACAGCATTATTCCTTATGGTTTGAATGTAGGAAAACTTACAGAAACCCGGGTAGATATTCTTCATTATTTCGATCCCAGGCTAATACAAGGGAAATACAGTTCAATTTCTGATTCCCAGAGCTTTTCACCTGGCGAAAAGTTGTCGCATGGAGAAATCTTGCACAGGGAAAGGGAAATCACCCATGCCCAGATAGAAAAATTGCTAAGCAAGGAAGCATCGAGGCTTAATTATCCACTGCGGGTAAACACAATAACTGAGATTGAGGATATTGAAACTGCTATTTCATTGCAAATAAAAAAATACGATAATCCTATGGTCATTACCGGCACTACTCCGGGTAGTTCCATGGTAGCTAACCTACAGGATTTGCTCAACCTAATCCTTAAAATTGATGTAAGGATACTGATTATCCCTCCCGGGAAAAGATTTGTAAAACCCGAGAAATGTTGTCTGATAACAGATCTGACCAGCGAAACCAATAAAAAAATCCATACGTTGTTTTCCTGGCTTAGCCCTATTGCAACAAAAGTTTACACTTCGGCCGTGGTGAATACCCACTTTAAAAGCAGGGGACCCCAGAGTATAGCGGAATGGAAAAGAGCCCTGTTGCCTTACCACGATAAAATTAAATCTGATACCACAGAAATCTTTTACTTTAATGAAATAGCCCTTGCTTTTGAGAGCATATGCGAGCAAAAGAGTCCCGATTTGGTTGTCCTGCCCAACAGCAAAGACACCGAATTGGCAAAATATTTGTTTGCTTACAATAACCTTAAAAAACTGACCGAACAGATCAGTATACCTGTATTGATTTACTGATCAAAACAAAAATAAATTCTCTGTTTTTATGCAGGATTAAAATTCTTTTTCTCTGAAATCCGTTTGGAACCAGATTGTCAATTCACCAGAATTTCTTTTGCTTCTGTAATGCACAAATGATTGTTTTTTTAGTTGGCATTGTTGTCCATTCACCTGGATCGTTTGGGTAACCTGTTCAGAATATTTATGAAAAAAGTATGGACTATTGTAAATAGAATAAACGGGAGAAAAAATGCCTTTACACAATAAAGAAATAGCAGCAATACTCAATGAGGTTGCCGACTACCTTGAATTAAAAGGTGAGAATGAATTTCGGGTTACCGCATACCGAAATGCTGCCCGCACTATATTGGGTTTATCTGAAAGTATTTTTAAAATGGCTGAAGATAAAAAGGATATTCAATCCATTCCCGATATTGGAGAAAGTATGGCTGACAAAATTTCTGAGATTGCCCGTACCGGTCAGTTAAAGCAATTGGAAAAATTGAGAAAGCAATTTCCTGAATCACTCAGGGACATTATGAAGCTTGAACAAATGGGACCTCAGCGCACAAAGGCTCTTTATGAAGAATTAAATATTGAATCTATTGAAGATTTGAAAAAAGCGGCCAAAGAAGGAGAAATAGAAAAACTGGATGGCTTTGGCGAAAAGTCCACCAAAAAGATTCTGAAGGAAATTAAAGAGTTTTCTGACAAGGGAGGATCCAAAAGGTATAAGCTACATGAAGCCGGGGAAATGATCCAGCCCATGTTGGAATATCTTGAAGAAGAATTGTCGAACCTGACCCTTACGGGCAGCTACCGAAGAATGAAGGAAACGGTAGGCGATATCGACCTTATATGCACGGCAAGGAATAAGCAAAAAGCCATGCAGCATTTTGTTGACTATGAAGCGGTGCAGGATGTACTGTCGCATGGAGAAACCCGCTCTTCGGTACGCTTACGAATCGGCCTGCAGGTAGATATTCGCATTGTAAAGAAAAGATCACTGGGGGCAGCCATCTTATATTTTACCGGTTCTAAGGCCCATACAGTAGCCCTGAGAAAGATGGCTAAAGAAGATGGTCTCAAAATCAATGAATATGGTATTTACGAGGGGAAGAAAAGATTAGCAGGAAATACAGAAAAAGAGATGTACGAAAAGCTTGGGCTTCAATATATCGAACCCGAGTTGAGAGAGAACCAGGGAGAGATCGAAGCGGCCCAAAAGGACGAACTCCCCGCCCTGGTAAAACCCAAAGATATCAGGGGCGATCTGCATACACACACCAAAGCCACAGATGGCAAAAACACCCTGGAAGAAATGGCCGAAGCCGCCCGGGAAAAAGGATACAGCTATTTCGCCGTTACCGAACATTCGAAAAAAGTAGCCATGGTCGGTGGCCTTGACGAGAAAGCCCTTGCCAAACAAATAGAAGAAATTGATGACTTAAATAATAAAATAAAAAACCTGAAGATTATTAAAGGCATTGAAGTTGACATCCTGGAAGATGGCACCCTTGATTTGCCCGACAGCATCCTTAAGGAACTGGACCTGGTAATAGGTTCAATCCATTACAATATGAATTTGTCCTTAAAAAAACAGACCCGGCGCATTTTGAAAGCGATGGAAAACCCCTACTTCAACATCCTGGGTCATCCTACGGGCCGTATGATCAACAAAAGAAGCGGTTATGATATCGATATGGACGAAATAATGAAAGAAGCCGCTGACAACGGTTGCTTCCTGGAGATTAACAGCAACCCCGACCGTATCGACCTCAAAGATAAGCACATAAGAAAAGCACAGGATTTAGGGCTCAAACTGGCAATATCTACTGACTCGCATTCTACAGGAAATCTTGAGTACATAAAATACGGTGTGGCTCACGCCAGGAGAGGATGGATGAGCAAAGATGACATCATAAACACCCGCTCATGGAGAGAGTTGAAAAAATTACTTAACAGAAATTAAGTCCGGATTAACTCTGATAACATACAAAAGAAAGTCATTATTTATCAGCGTTCATGCGAAAATATAAACTAATTAAGTCATAGGAAAATGAAAATGCTGGAACATCAGAAATGGGTAATCCAAAATGCAGCCAGGGATAAAGAGCTCTTTAGAAAAGAACTTTACAAATCGCTGGCTTGGCTGGAAAAGGAAGAGATAGAAGAGTTTGTGGAATGGTTGAAAACTAACTATTGGCCTACAAATAGCAGGGAAATCATTACAGTTTTCAGAACCTATATGATTAAAAAGGTTGATACTTTTTATTATCAAAAGATTGAAAAATGATATTGATTCTGTTTGGACTTCCTGCAACAGGTAAATCCTTTCTGTCAAAAAAGGCAGCAAAGGAATTTGATGCTGTCCATCTGAACACCGACATCATCAGAAAGGAGCTCAACCTGAAGGGAAAATACGATGAGCATTCCAAGCAGAAAGTATATGATCATATGCTGAAACAAATGGTGTACCATGCACAAAAAAACTGGCATGTTATTGTTGACGGAACCTTTCAAAAAAAACAACACAGAAAACAATTCCTGCAAAAAGCCAGGGAGCTCAACCAGAAATTGCATTTTGTTGAAATGCGCGCCAAAGAAGATACCATAAAGGAACGGATGAAATCAGACCGCAAGCACAGTGAAGCCGATTTCAATGTTTACCAAAACATGAAGAAGCTCTTTGAACATCCACAAGAACCGCATCTGACCCTGTGGTCAGATGAAAATAATGCGGCAGAGCTGATTGAAAAACTTAAAAACTACCTTCATGAACAAAGCCCAGATTCTTAAAATGAAAGAAGAGTGCCGGTTCCCTGATAGTTGCAACAACAGCGACCTGTTCGAAACCCATATCTCCTGGATTGTCCTTACCGATCAATATGCTTTCAAGGTAAAACGACCGGTGGAGTTTTCATTTCTCGATTTTTCATCCCTTAAAAAACGTAAGTTCTACTGCGACCAGGAACTCAGGCTCAACAAGCGCCTGGCACCCGATATGTACATTGGAGTAGTACCCATAAACCAATCGCTAAGTACAGAAACAACAGACAATGATGACGATATCATTGATTATGCCGTGCAAATGAAGCGAATGGACAATGACAAGGAAATGCATAAACTACTGAAAAAAGATATGGTATCTGATGAACAGCTGGAAAAGCTGGCCGGAAAAATAGCACAGTTCCACAAGAATACCCAAGTGGTAAAAAACGCTTTCAATACCGCTGGTATGATTGATGAATTTGCAGCCTTAAGCGATGTGATCGACAGTGATACACAAAGCCAGCTCTTTTCTGCCGAATTAAAGAGAACTGTAACCAACTGCAATGAAAAATCAAAAAAATACCTTAACGACAACAGGAGTTTCTTTAACGACAGAATTCTCAATGATTTCCAGAGAGACTGCCATGGCGACCTCAATGCTACCAATATTTTCCTTTACGACGATCCGGTAATTTTCGACTGCATTGAATTCAGTGATGAGTTCCGCTTCATTGATGTATTGAATGAAATTGCTTTTTTATGTGTTGATCTTGATTTTTATGATCAACAGGAAGCGGGTGAATTGTTCTATCGCAATTATTTGCAGTTTGCCGGCATGAAAGAAGACGAAAACTCGCGTAAACTTTTCAGTTTTTACAAAAGCTACAGAGCCAATATAAGAGCCAAAGTAACCCTGATAAGCCTGAAAGAACATCCTGATGATAAGCAAAAGGTAGAGGATGTGAAAAGATACATCAACCTGATGAATGAATATCTCGGTCAATTGTAAGAACAAGGCCAGGGTGATAATACTTCATATGTAGGTCCTAAAGAAGTTTGCCCCAGATATCATCAGGAAAGACTTATTGCAGTTAGTAAATAAAACAAAGTCTTTATAATGTGAGGATTATTTTCCACAACTTAAAATCAGGAACCATTCTACTGCCACAAATATCCAAGCTCAAAATCAGACTTGTTGGATTTAAATGCCACAAAATGAGACAGGAAGCATCTCACCAAAAACCTGCATATCCTTGTTAATCAAAAGATAGCAATAGTTCTCTTCAAGAAAAAAACCACCGAAGTATTAGCATAGGTTCAACAGCTTCCCTTCAGAAAAAATAACGGTTGAAAATGGCATGCTATTTTCAATATACCAGTCGGTATCAAATGGAAATGGTAATAGTATTCTTCATGAAAGCTTTATTTCAATTAGATTGGGTATTCTTTTCAGATTGAAGTAGACTTAAAGCCAATATACTTAAACCCTTTAAACTTGAGGAAAATGAAACACAGTTTGACAGAGATCAAAGGATACACCATCGAAACAACTGATGGAACGAAAGGGAAAGTCAAAGATTTTCTCTTTGATGAAGAAGAATGGATTGTAAGATATATTGATGCGGATTTTGGAAGTTTTTTTAAGGATAAAAGAATTCTGCTGCCGATAAATGTACTCACCGATCCGTTATGGGACAGCAAACACTTCCCATTAAACATTACAAAAGAAGATATAGATAAAAGCCCAACACCTGAAGATAAACCAACGGTTTCGCGACAATATGAAAAGGAACTCATTAAACATTACGGTTTTCGAGGCTATTGGGGGTTCGGGTATGTACCCCCTACCCATGCCACATTGCACTATCCCGCAAGGCCTATGAATGTGCCCACCAAAGAAGTGAGCGAAGAAAAACTAGACACGAAACTCAGAAGCTTTAACGAAGTAAAAGGATATCACATTCTGGCCACCGATGGCAATCTGGGGCATGTGGAAGATATAATCGTTGATGATGCCGACTGGCAGATGATATATCTGATTGCAGACACCAGCAACTGGCGTCCCTGGAGCAAAAAAGTTATTCTTCTTGTCAATTGGTTTGAGAAAATCAGTTATGAATCGCGTGAAGTATCCATAAACGTACATACCGATGTCATAAAAAATGCGCCGGAATTTAACACCCACAAACCTGTTGAGCAGGCTTTTGAAGAAGCCTTGCTGGAGTATTATGAAAAAAAAATTCCTAACAGATCTCCAAAGAATTAAATTCCGGGCATGTCATTTGGCAGAAATGGAATTTTTTGTACAATATGGCAAATTATTGTACACCCTTTTAAATTTAATAGCAGCAAAAACTAAAAACTTAAACAATGAAAGCAATTAGTAAATTAAGCATCTTGTCTATTATGTTCACAATTTCAGCCGTTCTGTTGTCATCATGTCAATATAGAAATGAGAAGGAAGCAGAAAAGTCCGAATTGGAAGAGGCACGCAAAGAAATGATAAGTAAGTTCGAAGAACTGAAAAATGATATTGATGAGCGCATTGAAGAAATTGAAAACAGAATGGAAGGCGCTTCTGATGAGCTCAAGGAGGGGCTGGAAGATGCTAAAGAGGAATTGTTGAATAAAAGATCAGAGCTTGAGAAGGCAATGGACGATGTAAGGGATGCAACCAGCGAAACATGGGATGAAGTAAGTGCTTTTGCTGAGAATACCTATTCTTCTGTAAAAGAAGGCGTTCAGGATGTAATTGAAGACGTCGAAGAATGGTTAGAATAGGCTATCCTGTAGCATTTTTTACACACCTGTGCAAAATTTCCTGTGATCTGCTTCCTTCAGATTGATCTGCATAATTCTATGCAAAGCTGTAATGCAACCTGCACGCTCCATCTCACAAAGTTGCTTTGGTTTCAGCTGGGCTCAATTACAATTGGAACGTCTTTTGGCATCTTTCCACAGTAAACAAACTAATTAAGATCACAAAACCAAAGGATTATGAAAAAAAATGCAGATGAATTTATTAAGCAGGAGATCCTTGACCAATTGGTTTGGGACACCAGTGTTGATGCCAATGATGTTTTTGTAAATGTAGCTGACGGAGTTGTTCAGTTATCAGGTGTAGTGCCAACTTACACTGCAAAACTTGCTGCCGAAAAAAATGCCTATAGGGTGGCTGATGTAGTGAGGGTAGAAAATTTAATTAAGGTTGAACTTTTACCCGAAATAATGATACCGGTTGATATAGAGATTACCAACATGATTAAAAGCAAGTTCGTTTGGGATGATCAAATAGATGCTGCCAATATTGTTGTTGAGACCCTGAATGGCGTCGTTACTCTAACGGGTAGTGTAAATAGTTATTGGGAGAAAAGTCTCGCAAAGAATCTTGCATCTGCGACAAAGGGTGTTCAGCATGTAGAAAATAATCTTGCCGTTGCTGTTGGAAAAACATTTGCTGATGTTGATATTGAAAATGATATCAAAAAGGCATTCAAAAGAAATGTTTTAATTGATGCCGACAAAATTGATGTCTCCGTGAAGAATGGCATTGCTCATCTAAAAGGCATTGTTCCTTTTTACTCGATGAAAGAAGAAGCGTTTAATATTGCCATGATGACTGCAGGAATATTGGATGTAACAGATGAAATTATCATTGCTTAATTTTTAAAACCAGCAAAAAAGCAACAACTCTCTTTGTCACTTTGCATAAGATGTAAATTTTATGCTAAAGTTGTTGCTTTTTTATATTACTGATGTTGTTAAAAAAATATTCATGCCATTGTAAGTTTTAGAAAAGGTTAAGTTCAACTTTAATATTGAATGAAATTCTGTTTCATGCCTGCATTCATCCCGGGCAAAAGCAAATAAGCTTGCTGAAAAACAAGGGAAAGAGCTGTATAAACAAATGGGCAGAGTGCTTAAAATTGCCATTAAGAAACAAGCTGATGTAAGCCGGATACCTAATGATTTTACTTCCCAAACGCAAGGAGGGGGAGAAATGTCCTAAGGGCAAAGGCAAAGTAAAAAAACAAGATCTCGGGAAGGGCATGATGTTAATGTGCTGATTACCAAAAAAAAGGTGATCAATGATTCGGAAAAATAACATCATATGAGTAAAAATCCTTTTATAAAAACGCCGTTTCCTGAGTTCCGGGATGTTGATGACTTAAAAAAGAAAGAGGCCCGCGAAGAAACAGAACAGTTACGCGAAGCTATCAATCATCACAATCATCAATATTATATAGAGAATGACCCCGATATCTCAGATCGCAAATATGATGGGCTTTTTGAGCGATTGCTTAAGCTGGAGAAAAAGTTTCCTGATTTACAGTCTGATGTGTCGCCCACCCAAAAAATAGGTGCACAACCCCTTGACAAGTTATTGAAGAAAAAACATTTGGCGCCTATGCTTAGTCTCAATTCTTCGTCCAAAGAAAAGGAGGTGGAAGATTTCATTGCATTTGTTCGGAAAAAAACAAAAGGAGAAAAAACAGAGTTTTTCCTGGAGCCCAAATTCGACGGTCTTTCTGTTGAGGTTGTATACCATAAGGGTGTTTTCAGTTATGCAGCAACCCGCGGAGATGGCCTGCAAGGTGAAGATATTTCAGAGAATGTAAAAACCATAAGATCAATTCCTTTAGAGCTTCGCTCCGCCAATAACTATCCCAAAGAACTTGCTGTACGGGGCGAAATATATCTTAGTAAAGAAGTCTTTCACCAACTCAACAAAGGACGCATTGAAAAGAACAAAAAACCCTTTGCCAATGCGCGCAATGCTACTGCCGGTATTGTAAGGCAACTCGATCCGGGAAAAGTTGCTGAAGTACCCCTCGACATTTTCTTCTACGAGGTAATTGGCAGCAATAGCAAAGACGATGATTTTGAAACCCAGCAGGAGTTGCGAAGTCAGTTTACAAAATGGGGGTTTAAGGTCAATGAAGAAAGCAAGGGCAGCTCAACCCTGAAGGGAATCAGAACTTTTTACCAACAACTGGAAAACAAAAGAGAGGAACTACCCTACGAGATAGATGGGATGGTGATCAAACTCAACCACCGCCAACTACGCAGCGACCTGGGCAGCCGTAGCCGCAGTCCGCGATGGGCTTTTGCCTGGAAATTCGAGCCCAGGAAAGAAGTAACTACCCTGGTCGACATCATTGTACAGGTGGGGCGCACGGGCATACTTACTCCCGTGGCTCTGCTCCAGCCGGTGGAGGTAGGTGGGGTAACGGTAAGCCGGGCTAACCTGCACAACGAAAACGAAGTGAAGAAAAAGGATGTTCTGCCCGGCGATACTGTGAAAGTATTACGTGCCGGTGATGTAATACCCGAAATAGCGGAACGGGTGAAATCAAAAGGGCAAAAAAGGGAAAAGGCTTTTGAAATGCCCAAAAAATGCCCCGTGTGCAACACCAAAGTGGTGCGCGAAGGAGCCTATACGGTCTGTCCGGCCGGTTTGTCGTGCGAAGCACAGTTGAAAGGCAGCCTGGGCCATTTCGCGTCGCCCAATGCCATGAATATCCAAAACCTGGGCGAAAAGGTTATCGAACAACTTGTTGAAAAACAGCTTGTTGAAAATATATCGGATCTGTATGCACTCAAACCTTCCGATATTGAAAAGCTGGATGGCTTTGCCAAAAAATCTTCTGAAAAGCTATATGAAGCCATCCAAAACTCAAAGAAACCGAACCTGCACCAGTTTATTTATGCTTTGGGTATCAGACATGTGGGAAAACATGTGGCAAGAATTTTGGCCATGCATTACGGGTCACTCGAAAAACTTTCGCAGGCCAGTGAAGAAGATCTGGATAAGATTAATGAGATCGGGCCGGAAATAGCAGAAAGCATAGCGCATTTTTTTGACAGCGACGACAATATGGCGATGATAAAAAAGCTTAAAAAAGCAGGATTAAAGATACAGGAACTAAAATCTTCCCAATCCGATAAGCTCAAGGGCAAAACCATTGTAATAACCGGGGAGCTGGATGCATTTACCCGCGACGAAGCCAAAGAAAAAATTGAATCGCTGGGTGGTCGCGCCACTTCATCGGTAAGCGAAAATACCGATTACCTGGTAGTGGGGGAAGGACCCGGAAGCAAACTCGATGAAGCCAAAAAGAGGAAGGTGAAACGCATAGATGAGAAAGAATTCAAAAAATTAATTTCCTAATAACTAAGGATATGAAAGATGAATATGGACAACTTATAAGCTCGCTTGCACAGGTGAATGATAAAAAAATTGTAATGCTGGTGCTCGATGGATTGGGCGATATCGACAATAAGGGAAAAGGGACTGCCCTGCAGATGGCCCGCACACCCAATATGGATAAACTTGCTCAAAAAGCTGCCCTGGGTTTGGCACATCCTGTTTTTCCGGGCATCTCTCCGGGCAGTGGCCCCGGACATCTTGGGTTGTTCGGGTATGACCCGGTTATTTACCAGATTGGAAGAGGCGTGTTGAGCGCCCTGGGGCTCGAATTTAAGCTACTCAAAGGAGATGTAGCTGCACGATTGAATTTCTGCACATTGGATAAGGAAGGAAAGGTCGAAGACCGAAGGGCTGGCAGAATCTCTTCTGAAAAAAATAAAGAATTGATAGAGAAAATAAAGAAAAACCTTCAAACCGACGATGATGTGGAGGTGTTTTTCGAAACAGAATCAGAACACCGGGCCCTGATGGTGCTGAGAGGAGAAGATTTGGATGACAAGGTTGGAGATACTGATCCGCAGCAAACCGGTAAAAAACCGCTTGATCCAACAAATCCACCTTACGATGATAGCAAAACAGCGAAAATTGCCAGGGATATTTTTGAACAGGTTCGTGAAATACTTAAAGACGAATCTCCGGCCAATATGATCCTCAGTAGGGGTTTCGCCCAACTACCCGACTGGCCCCCTTTTCATGAACGCTACAGGCTTAATCCGGTGGCAGTTGCCGGCTATCCCATGTATCGCGGAATTGCCAGGTTGCTGGGGATGGAAGTTTTTTCTGAGCCCAAAACTCCAAAGGACATTATCAGTGAAACGGTGAGTGCCATGAAGAAGCATGATTTTGTATTCACGCATTTTAAAGATCCTGACAAAACCGGCGAAAATGGCGATATACAAGAAAAGATAAAAGCTCTTGAAGCCATGGATGAAGCACTGCCGGAATTAATAGGAAACGAACCGGATGTACTGATCATTACAGGCGACCACTCTACACCTGCTCCCCTTAGTGCCCACAGTTGGCATCCCGTGCCCGTTTTGCTTAAAGCTCCCGGCCTCCGTGGTCCTTTCCTGAAGAGCTTTGATGAAATAACAGCGCTCAAAGGAGAACTAGGTACAATATCCTCCAAAGAAATCATAACTCTGGCCATGGCCCATGCAGGCAAACTTGCAAAGTTTGGAGCTTAGCATTTACAAATTAAGATATGGCTCATACGAGTAGGTTTCTGTAAATTGAGATGGAAACTTTTCCACACTGCAGGTAATTTCAAGACCTTCCCATAACATGTAACGTTTTCTGCCTTCAATAGTACATGGGAAAATATTAAAAATCATTGCATTAAATGGCATGAAATTTTAATACTCTTTTCTATTCATATCCTAGATTACTAACCTTAAAAGATTAGGTCATTTCATTTTTAAGTTAATAGAACTTTTGAGAAGTAATACCTTGCCGGATTGTTCGAAAAGGCCTAGTTTACAATCAATTACATTATTTTACATTGAATTGATCTCCTTAATAAGGACTTCCCTTGACCGACCGGTTTTTTTACCTAATTTTTGTAATAGTTCTTCTCCCTGACCTACTGTATACGTTAGATCTTCTTTTGTTAGTCCGGCATATTTTTGCTGTAATCTGGCTCTGATTTCTTCCCAGTTTCCTTTGATTTCGAACTTATCCATAATACATCTTTTTTAGGTTAATAATACTCTGATTTATAAAATGGATACAACTCATCCACACATAAAATTTGCCAATAATTATACCGGGAAGACAGAGTATTTTTAATCAGTAATTATTCTTTTGCAATATTTCTTATATATGCCTGATTATCAAATTTTAATAAGTTATTTTCTTGATATAAGCCGTTTAAAGATTTATGATCTTCTTAAAAGAGAACCGTTACAATAATTAAAATCATTTTGGTTGTAGAGTTTCTTCTACAATTAAAAAAAGGTTAATCCATAATCAAGAAGGGTCCTTACTCATGCCCGGAAAATTCCCCTGATTTTTTCAATACAAATTTGACCAGAAACGGAGAGATTAATTCATTGGTCAATGTTTTTCACAAAACGACACTAAGCATCAGAGAAGCCATCTCAGGAATGAAATCATTCAACCGGTTCTGAGCTTCAAGTATTAAGCCAATGGCAAAACCTGCCGAAAACACACCCAGAATAGGTTTCTCAATACTGTTGATTGAATTATGGAATTTTCTGGGTAGTGAGCTTCCTGAAAAATTTTCAACATAAAAAGCAAATAACATGATGGGCAGCAAATGAGAAAATCCAAAAATAAACGCAATGTCTGAAATGGTAAAAAGAGTTCCCAGCAATAGTCCTAGTAGGATATCATCATCACGGAAATATCGAATAATGTATCTTATTATAATCTCGGTAACAATTCCCAATGCTATTGCGTAAATCACATTTAGCAAAGGGTCTAAAAATCCAGAAGTCAGATTAAATACCGCATCTGAGACCAATGCCAGTGAAATGGCCAGCACAAATGATTACAGGAAAAGGGTTGCAACATCACTAAGTGCGGTTACGCCAAGCAATATATTTATAAAACGTCCCTGCGCTTTTTATTCATGCACCAGGCTTATGATTTTGGAAGGAGCCGTTGCAATGGAAACCACTGCCAGAAGGATGCTAATACTAAATATCTCATGAACCGCCTCATTATGAGTAAAAAAAATAAAAACTCAAAAAGGTGATTCCTCCTGCAGAAATAATACTCACAATCTCCTGCCCTAGTGTTATATAGATAATGAGTTTCTTTAATCCTTTGACTCTGGGGAGCTTAAGAGAAGATCCTATGAAAAAAGCAAAAACAGCCAGAGCCATTTCAGTAAACAGATTCATTTCCTCAACCATTTCCGAAGAAAAGACCTGAAGCATATAAGGACCGAAAAGAATACCGGATATAATATGTTTATTTCCCTTCTGCCTCCAGGATATTTTTAATTCCCTTTGCCACAGCATCAGGGTTGAATGAAATGCTGCTGATACCCTGGTCAACCAGGAACTTTGCAAAATCAGGAAAATCGCTAGGGGCCTGGCCGCACAAGCCAATTTTCCGGCCCTTCTTTTTTGCTTTTTCAATGGCCATACTGATCATTTGTTTGGCCGCAGCATTGTTTTCATCGAACAAATTGCTTACCAGTTCAGAGTCGCGGTCAAGACCGAGCGTTAGCTGAGTAAGGTCATTTGAGCCTATGGAGAAACCATCAAATACTTCGGCAAATTCTTCTCCCTGTAGCACATTGGAAGGTATTTCGCTCATTACATAAATTTCCAGATCATTCCAGCCTTGTTTTAAACCGTATTCGCCCATGAGGTTGACCACCCGCCTGCCTTCTTCAACGGTCCGGCAAAAAGGGATCATTAGCTTAACATTGGTGAAGCCCATTTTGTCTCTTACCATTTTCATGGCTTCACATTCCATTTTAAATCCTTCTTTATATTCTTCGCTATAATATCTTGAAGCCCCTCTGAAACCAAGCATAGGATTTTCCTCATCGGGTTCAAACTCTTTTCCCCCTATCAAGTTGGCGTATTCGTTTGATTTGAGATCGGTCATACGAACTATTACATCACGGGGATAAAAGGCGGCAGCGATCTGTGCGACACCTTCGGCCAGTTTTTCAACAAAGAAGTGTCGCTTATCATCAAAAGATGCAGTTAGTTCTTTTATTTTCTTTTTGGCTTTGTTGTCTTTAAGTGTATCATATTCGGCAAGTGCGAGCGGATGAATCTGGATAGCGTTGTTGATTACAAATTCCAGTCGCATCAAACCTACACCTTTTACAGGATAATCGCTGTAGGAGTATGCTATAGAGGGATCTGCCAGTATGAGCATTACCTCTGTGTCCGGCTCATCGTATTTTTCAAAATCAATTTCTTCTTCTTCCCATTCCAGTGAACCTTCATAAATATTTCCTTTTTCTCCTTCGGCACAGGAAACGGTAATTTTCTGACCGTCTTTAATAGTACTTGTTGCATTTTCGCTCCCTACTATTGCAACGGCTCCCAGTTCGCGGGCCACAATGGCGGCATGGCTGGTACGACCTCCACTATCAGTAATGATTGCAGAGGCTTTCTTCATTACATTATCCCAGTCGGGGTTTGTAATCTCTGTTATCAGCACATCGCCTTCCTTGAGCTTGTCCGACTCATCGGGAGAGCTGAGGATCCGGGCTGTGCCTTTGGCAATTTTTTCTCCGATGGCAGTTCCTGTAACAAGCACCTTTCCTTCTTCTTTCAGCCTGTATTCTTTAATTTTTGATTCCATATTGCCGGAGAAACCGAAGTAACCGACAGCGCCGGCATAGGGGCCGCGCCGTTCCGGCTCGAG
>JAWOHT010000128.1:0-4098 GCA_046485045.1 Bacteroidales bacterium | reverse complement strand
TTAACCCACATTGCAGGCTTAGACCTTAAAATTCAAAAAAAAACGTTAAAATGACAGTTTTTTTATCAAATAGGATTTGTTTAAAAACAATGCATGTCTGATAATCAATATTTTACAAAAAAAGTTTTAATTTTTGGCAAAATGTGTTACCCCCTGTCTTATTGCTGGATTACAATTAGTTATGTAGATTTGTCCTATGTTTATCAAACCATATTTCAAACATAATAGGACAACAAACGAGCGGTACACTGTTTTTAAGTTATGCGAGAGTTACCGTTTAAACGGAGGTATCCATCACCGGATTATTATAAACTTTGGCCGCTTAGAAAACCTTGTGACAGTTGAACAGAAGAAATTATTGGCTTCAAGGGTAGAGGAATTGGTTGTAAACGGAGGCAATACATTGGCTTATAGCGTTATGGACGAACAAGTTGAAGTGTTGGCCCGACATTTTTATTCAGAAATAAAACAGAAAAAGCGCTATGATATAAAGCATGGGAATGAAGATTGGGAAACAGTCAATATGTCTACCCTGAAAAACAAAGATGCCCGTGAAATAGGCGCCGAATGGCTTTGTAAACAAGCCTTCGACCAGTTAGGGATAGGCAATTTCCTACAACAAGAAGGCTGGAGCGAAGACAAAATATCCCTGGCTGCCACCCACATCATTAGCCGGGCAGTATACCCAGCATCAGAATTAAAAACTGTTTCATTCATAAAAGAGAACTCTGCCATTAGTGAGATAACCGGTATTGACAAAGTTAAAATCACCAAGGATATACTCTATGGCATATCGCATAAGCTATACAAAGTAAAGGCCTCATTAGAACAGCATTTATCCAAGCGGACTAATGAGTTATTTGACCTCGAAGATAAAATAATCCTCTACGATTTGACCAACACGTATTTCGAAGGCAGGATGCTTGATAGTAAAATAGCCAAATTCGGGCGCAGCAAAGAAAAGCGCAACGATGCCCGCATCGTAGTGTTGGCCGTGGTCATCAACAGGGAAGGTTTTTTGAAATACTCCAATATCTTCGAAGGCAATATGGCCGACTGCAAAACATTAGGTTCTGTAATAGATGCCCTAAGCAGACAAACATCATTTTCGGGGCGCAAGCCTATAGTTGTAATAGATGCTGGCATAGCAACCGATGGCAACATTGCTATGCTCAAAAGCAAAGGGTACGATTATATGTGTGTATCACGCTCATCGCTAAAAGAATATCATGCCGATACTATAGCAACACCCGTTCAAATAAAAGACAAAAAAGACCAGCCGATAGAACTGTTAAAAGTTAAAACCACTGGCGATAACGACCAATACCTTTGGGTCCGGAGCCAGGCAAAAGCAATGAAAGAAAAAAGCATGAATGGCTTGCTTTCACAAAGGTTCGAAGAAGGTATACAAAGCATCCAGGAAGGCATCACTAAAAAAGGTGGGACAAAAAAAGTCAGCAAGGTACATGAGCGCATTGGGCGTTTAAAACAGAAATACCCATCGGTGCATAATTATTATGACATTATTGTGAAGGACGATGAAAAGGGCACGGTAACCAACATAAGCTGTAAACACAAAACAGGCGAAGACACCGACAAACAAGCAGGTATCTATTTCCTACGAACATCGTTAATAGGGCATGAAGAAGCAACCCTTTGGACGATCTATAATATCATCAGGGAAATCGAATATACCTTTCGGGTTCTGAAAACTGACCTTGACTTACGTCCTATTTACCATAAAACAGATGATGCCTCAATGGCACACCTGCATTTAGGAATATTGGCATATTGGTTGGTAGCAACCATCCGTTACCAATTAAAACAGCATGGTGTAAACTCCGATTGGCGAGAAATAGTGCGAACAATGAACACCCAAAAATGCGTAACAACAAGTATTGCAAACATAAAAAACGAAACCATATCAATCAGGCAATGCACCGAGCCCACAAAAGAAGTAAAGAAAATATACGACCACCTAAAATATAAATATGTCCCTTTTACCAGAAAAAAATCCGTAGTCCCCCCTACCGAAATTTTAAAAAATTTTAGCCCTTAAAATCAAGCTTTTATATCCTATATGCTGCAATGTGGGTTAAACCATATTTGCGGAACTCAAATGTTCTTTGGTTCGGGTTTTATCTTGAAGATTTGTTAGAAATGGACTTTGATGAAAAAGACAGAATTGAGTTCAGTTTAAGGAACGGGGATATTCTAATGTGTGAAGGGGGTGAAATTGGAAGATGTGCAATATGGAGGGATGAATTAGAAGAATGCTACTTTCAAAAAGCTATACATAGGCTTCGATTGAATAAGGACATTGCATTGCCCGAGTATTTTGTTTACATGTTTTGGCTTTATACTTTGAACGGTGGCTTGAACAAATTTATGGGAGCTGCAACTATTTCACATTTAACAGGTGAAAAACTTAAAAAAATGAAATTGCCAATTCCACCAATCGAGATACAAACAAAATTTGCCCAAATCGTAAAGAAAACAGAAACCCTCAAAACCCAATATCAACAAAGCTTACAGGAGTTGGAAAATCTGTATGGCAGTTTGAGCCAAAAGGCGTTTTGGGGGGAGTTCGTAAGCAAGAAAAAAGAAGTTAAGATTGTTATCTTAACACCTGAAACGAAACTTGTTCAAACAGAACTTAACAAACAACAAGCTTTTTTGAGAAAATTGATGTTGGCTGCGCACATCATCCATGAACTTTGTGATGAACCTACTTTTGGACATACAAAATTAATGAAGCTACTATACTTATCTGAACAAGCAGGTGGAATGGCGTTACAAACCAATTATAAAAAATTTGCAGCAGGCCCTTTTGATGGCAAAACACTTACACTAATTGACAATGAGTTTGTAAAGAATAATTGGTTTGCGATTGAGAAAAAGAGTTTTACCATAGGAGGACAGAAAAGGGAAGCAACTTTGTATAAAAAGACAGAGAAATCTTTACTATATAAAAAACACTTTGATAATTATTTTGAATCAGAGGCTGAAACCATAAATAAGATAATCGCTCTTTTCAGAAAGGAAAAAACACAGACGGCAGAAATAGTTGCGACCTTGTATTTTGCTTGGAAAGAACTAATAACAGCTAACACAATGATTTCAGAAGATTCCTTAGTGAAAGGGTTTTATCAATTTCATAAAGAAAAAAGGAAATTTACGAAAGAACAAATTTTGATTGGCTATGAATATATGCAGACAAATGAACTCTATCCTCAATAGGTATTATATCAAAATTTCAAAAAATGGATTTTAAACCCAGCATAAGCGAAAAATTCTTAGACCTCTTTTACAAAGAGATTGAATGTGATGTGCCTGATACTAATTCAAAACTGAATCTTCATATTCTTAAAATTGAGAACAACCAGTTTTGTTACCCTGAACTCATCAATGAACTTTCAAACCACTTTATTTCATTTTCGCTTTCTCGAAAAGACATAACCGACTTCAAGAAAAATGAAAAGTATGGCGAACTTTATAGAAAAGCAGCCTCTAAGTTTCGTGACTATAATGTGAATGAAGGCGAAGCAGGTGAATTGCTTCTATTTTGTTTTCTTGAATCGCACCTGAAAGCCCCTAAAATTCTGACGAAATTAGAAATCAAACTTTCGTCAAACGATTATGCCAAAGGTTCTGATGGTATCCACTTGCTTGAATTGTCTCCTAAAAACTACCAACTAATTTTTGGAGAATCTAAACTCGAACAAAGTCTGACCACATCTATTTCCCACGCTTTTAAATCTATCCACGATTTTTTGACAAGGAAGAAGAACAATATTTATGATGAAATTGGTTTAATCAATTCGCAATTGTGCAAAGAGGCATTTGATGAAGACCTTTATCAGTTCTTAAAAACGGTTATCATGCCCAAGGCAAGCGATACCGACCCAATTGTGAAAAACAATGCTTTTGCCATTTTCGCAGGATTTGAGATTGACCCAACGGATGAAGAAAAACGTTTGAGCAACGATAAATTTCTGAGGTTGATTAGATCCAAAATAAAAGCAGAAGTTGAAAGCAAAATGAACCACATCAAAAAGAAGATTGAAGAATACGGGTTATTCAGTTACACCTTTTACG
>JAWOHT010000089.1:0-7950 GCA_046485045.1 Bacteroidales bacterium | reverse complement strand
TTTTAGCCTGCAGGTTATTCCATTCCTTGATGATAAACCACATGGGATATTTGCTACCAGAGCTCCCAAGAGGCCGAATGCAGTCGGCATATCTGTAGTTAAGCTCCTTAACATAAGAGATAACATTCTTGATATTGAGAATGTTGACATGCTTGATGGGACACCTCTTCTGGATATAAAACCCTATATTTCTCAATTTGATATACATGAAATAGAAAAAAGCGGCTGGATAAACCATAAGACAGGCTATCCTAATGAGGTTAAATCAGACGACAGATTTGACTGAATACAACTTTTGCCAACAGGTCGGTATATGTCATTGGCTTTTCCGTACCGCGAGAATCTTCTGGCTAAAGAGGACAGTTCTCTGCCCGATATGATTGGCGGGCGCAAAAAACATTCACCCTTGCTAAGCTTAGGCAACAGAGCCATACCGCCGGGCCGTTACCAGCAAGGCTAATTAACGAGGATAGCATTAATTTTCAATAATATGAAACTAAACATTAATATAAACGACATTTCAGAAACAGCATTTTTGACACTTCAATGTCATGCAATAGATGCAGTATCATCATCTCCAATTTTAAATGATAATAGTTCTGTTGAAACACTTAATATTCTTAAAAACTATTTTTCAAAATCCAATAGAGAGTTACATAAAAAACTGTTTCAAAATAAGGTCAAGAAAAATTTAGTAAACCATGTAGTTCTTCGTGCGAAAAAATATGACAGTTATATTACAGAATTTATTGATAAATACCCTAATGCTACGGTCGTGAATATTGGCTGCGGATTAGATAACAGGTTTGAACGAGTTGACAACGGAAACATACATTTTTTTGACCTGGATTTACCCGATATAATGAACATAAAAAAACAAATAATACAAGAGAAAGCAAATTATCATCAAATTTCACAGTCCGTTTTTGAGTTCGACTGGATTGGCAGAATAGAAACAGAACACGTAATTTTGGTAGCAGAAGGAGTATTTATGTATTGTACTGAACAGGATGTGAAAAAGTTATTTCTGACCCTTCAAGAAAAATTGAACAAACCCGAAATAATTTTTGAAGTGTTTAATTCAAAATGGCTTACGGGATGGCGAAAAAAGGCTATGGAGTTAAAACTAAAAAAAGAGTTAAAATTAGGAGAAGGAACCACTTTTAAATTCGGCATTCCAGACAGTGATGAAATAGAGAATTGGAATCAAGGTTTCCGATTAATTGATGATTGGTCTTACATTGATAGTGACGAACTTAATTCTATTTTTATAAGACTTCTCAGAAACAGCGATTCTCTTAGAAAAGTTCAATGGACTGTACATTATGAATTAAATAAATTCAAACAATAAAGAGAAAAGTCCAGCTGGTAACACGCAATTGGCTTTCCGCACCGCGAGAACCTTCTGGCTAAAGAGGACTGTTAAGTGGCCGGCGGCACAGGCCGCCCCGGCACCGCCGGGGCCCCCCTCCTGGTGTCACGGTTTTTGCCAACGCGAGAATATACTAATAACCGCATAACCCATCATCGCGCCACGAGTGCAAAAAAAAAGTTGATTTTCAATTATTATGATCCATTCTATTGAGATTTCAGATGTAAAGAGATTAATAGTGGATAAAGGACAGATTTTGCGCTATATTAAATAATTAACGAATTTAAAGCATTAAGTTCGACGACTCACATGGAAATCAATAATTTGTAAATACCTTAATCATATTAATATATTTCACAGAGTAAAAACTTAATACTATCATATAGTGAAACTTAAGTTAAAGATTATTCTTGTTTTTTTCCTGATCAGTTCTCCAGGCTGGTCTCAGGGAGTTACTGACAGTTCAAGGATTTTGAGAGTGCTCACTTTCAACATTTACCATGGGGCAACAATGAATGGTGATTTTAATCTCGATTACATTGCCAGTGTCATTCGTGATGCTGATCCTGATCTGGTCGCACTCCAGGAGGTTGATTATCTCACCAGGAGGGCAAATGGTTACGATTTAGCCACTGAGTTAGGATGGAGGCTAAAGATGGTTCCTCTTTTTGCCAGGGCGATGTATTATGATGGCGGCGAATATGGTGAAGCGATTCTGTCGAAACACAGTTTTATAACCACCAGGAATGTTCCTCTGCCGTTTACAGGCACTCATGAGCCCCGGACGGCGGTGGAGGTTGTCACGGTGTTGCCCTCGGGTGATACCATTGCCTTTATAGGTACTCATCTTGATCACACCGGTGATGAGACCGACAGGATTCTGCAGGTGCGCATGATAAATGGTGTCTTTGCCCAGAGTCGTTACCCATCCATTATAGCTGGCGATCTGAATGCCGTTCCAGGCAGTGTTCCGATCGGGATCCTTGAGGAGGTATGGGGTAGTTCTTACGACAGGGATGAACCTGTTCCCACCTTCCCTTCTGGTAAGCCAGTTAAGAAGATAGATTATGTAATGTTTCGTCCCGCGGAGCGGTGGAAAGTCATCTCCACGGAGGTTATTCAGGATTCTGTCGCATCGGATCATTGTGCATATCTTGTAGTATTGGAGTTAAGGTAACGCTGATCGCTTTTGCCAAGTCTGATATTTTGTCCTGTATATATCGACAGCCCCCAGTCCCCAGTCCCCAGTTCCCAGCCCCCAGTTCCCAGTCCCCCAAACCCCATTCCTCTTGCATCACTCCCCAAAGCGCAAAGTCTTTATCACAAACAGACTGAAGAATCAATACACAGGAAGCCAGAATGAAACGAGCCCCACAGATACAGTTAAGAACCATCATCATTATGATGGTCACATTAATGAGTTGTCAGCCAGACGAACCAAGGGAATTCACTCATTATAAAATTAACATGTCAATAGATCCCGTTGAGCAATATATTGAGGTTGATTGCTTTCTGGATATCACACCTGGCAACCCCGGCGATACCATATATTTCTATTTGCACCGACAGCTTCAGATCGAAAGCCTGACTGTCAATGGCAATAAAGCCATTATCATCAGAAAGGACACCAGTGATATACGCTATATGCCAAGTGCAACAAGGTACTCCCTGGCTATTGAACAACCAGTAGACAATACCGTCGCTCTTCATCTGGACTATTCAGGCCGTATTACTGAATGGAATAAGTGGAGCGCAAGCGTAATGGGTAAAGATTGGACAGAGATGGGTTTATATTTCCCCTGGTATCCTTACAATCCTGCCTTCAATCCCATCACCTATGAAGTCATGGTGAAGCACGACCAGGAGTACCAGGCATTTATGATCGGTAACGAGACAAAGGAAGACGGCTATTCCATATACAGAACCGATAGTCCCGGCAATGACATGGTATTATGTATGTCCAAAGAGCTTAAAATCATCTCAAGGGAAATACAAGAGTATAATTTAAAGCTCGCCCACACAACTTTATCAGAAAAGCTGACAGACACACTCTCTTACGATATGGAATTAATACTATCCCTGTTTGGCAAATGGTTTCCGCCCGGAAACAATTCCATATCTATTGTAGAATCGATGAGAGAGGCCGGTGGCGGATATGCACGTATAGGAGGCCTTTACCTGCCGGAGTTCAACGAGACAGATTTTTTTGAATCACGTAAATCTTACACCCGGTATCTTGCCCATGAAACAGCACATCTATGGTGGTACAGGGCCAATACCAACAACTGGGAAGACTGGCTGAACGAAGGTTTCGCCGAGTATTCCGCCCTGATGGTACTGCGGGAGTTATATGGGCAGGAATATTTTAACAAGTGGATAGAAAACAAGAAGAAGAGATCAGAAGGGGTCGGTCCTGTGTGGCACGCCAACCGCAACGGAGACCAGGCATACACCATCCTGTATGATAAGGCTCCTCTCCTGCTTTATGAGCTTGAAGGCAGAATAGGCACTGATTCACTTAAACAACTCATGCGGGATCTTATCATCAACAAGGCATCAACCACGGATCAATTTATGCATATACTTGAAGACCTCGAAGGCAACGAAATGGCAGAATGGTTTTTAAACAAGCTGAAGAGCTAAATAACCCTGCACCGCACCACGAGTGCAAAAACACCCCGACCACTCTGCGTTCGGTGCGGGGCACGGAGCGCCACCGTCCGCCAGCTGGCGGAGCAACAGACACATACCGCCGGGCCGTTACCGCCAAGTGTAGGTGCGACAGTAACAAATAAAATAAAAGGTCAAGCTATGAATGAAAAAGTATTAAACCACACTCTTTTAAAATCAATAATATTACACCTCTTTCCTGGCATAATAACTGGATTAGCTTATTTTTTACTTGTGCCTGTTGTAAATGAATTAGGTTATCCTTCGGTTATCGCATTAATCATAGCCGGTATAATAGCTTTAGTTCCTTTTGAATTTGGAGTATTATATTATCAAAAAAAGAGAACGGGCAAAAGTTTTTTCAATGGAGTTATAAAGTATTGCAAACCAATCCCGCTATGGCAATACTTTTTATGGATTCCAATAATATTTTTATCAGCTGGAATTATTTTCAGTGTATTCAATAATCTTAATTTAGATATTAATGAACTATTTAGTTGGATTCCTGATGAGTATATTTTAGGAAATGGCTTAACAAATGAATATACAAAGCAAAAGTTATTAATCACATACTCATTGTTTTTTGTCTTTATAGTGATTGTTTTCCCCGTGATAGAAGAACTGTATTTCCGTGGATACTTATTACCACGTATGCCTGCAAAACTAGGAGGATTTACAACAATTAGTCATAGTGCACTTTTTGCATTATATCATACGTGGACACCTTGGCTTTTTGTAACCAGAACATTAGCTGTTTTTCCATTGATTTTTATCGTTAAACGAAAAGAAAATATTTGGGTGGGAATAATAGCACATTGTTTACTTAATTCACTAGACTTTTTTATGGGAATAGCTTTCATTAGCAATATTTCATAAAATTCCAACATTAAAATTAAATTACACCATGAAAAATATATTGCTAATACTGGGTTTATTTGCATTATCGTTTTATAGTAATGCTCAATCAGAAAACATTGTAATAGGAAAAATTGATACCATTAATTCAAGCATTTTAAATGAAAAACGACCAATTTGGATACATAAACCAGATAATGTCATAGACAATAGCGATACTCCAAAACAATATCCTGTTGTTTATTTATTAGACGGTGATTGGCATTTTGTTTCTGTTGTAGGTATGTTACAGCAATTGAGTTATATCAATGGAAATACAATTTGTCCTGCGATGATTGTTGTAGGAATACCTGTTAAAGACCGATTCAGAGATTTAACTCCAACCTGCGATAGTTTAATCAGTGTAACATCTGGTGGATATAATAATTTCATTTCATTTATCGACAAAGAATTAATTCCATATATTGATTCAACATATCAGACAGCACCTTATAAAATATTAATAGGTCATTCATTAGGAGGTTTAACTGTTATGAATACCATAATTAAATCTCCTGAAATGTTCAATGCCTATGTTGCTATTGACCCAAGCATGTGGTGGGATAATCAAATATCGTTAAAAGAAGCAAAAATATCGTTATCAGAAAAAAGGTTTGAAAATAAAAGATTGTTTTTGGCAATTGCCAATAATATGAACAGAGGTATGGATACCATAAGTGTAAGAACTGACAATACAAGAAACACTTTATCAATCCGTTCAATATTAGAATTATCTGACAATTTAAATTCAAATACCGATAATAAATTGAATTATCAAACAAAATATTATATCAATGAGAAACACAGCTCTATACCTCTGATTGCGACTTATGACGCTCTTCATTTTATCTTCGACTTTTACAATTTCCCGATAGATAAATCAGATTATGCAGATACGACTATGGCATTGGGATATAGAATAGAAAATCATTATAATGTTGTTTCCGAAAAAATGGGATACAAAATTTATCCTTCCGAAAGTATTATCAATACATTGGGGTATAATGCAATATATATGAATAATTTAGCTTTGTCAGAATATTTTTTCAAAATGAATATAAAAAATTATCCTGACAGTTATAATGCCTACGATTCTTTGGGTGATTATTACCTGGCAATAAATGATAAAGAACAAGCAATTAATATGTTTGAAAAATCTCTTTCAATTTTTGAAAATCCTGATACAAGAAAAAAATTAGAAAGTATTAAAAATTAAAAAAACTCAAAAGCGATGAAGAAGGGAGAAATGAAGACATATAGCTTAGAGGAGATATCCATATGTCATTGTCTTTCTGTGCCGCGAGAAATTTCTAACTAAAGAGGACCATTATGTGGCCGGCGGCACAGGCTGCCCCTGACGGTACCGTCAGGGGACTTCCGCCAGCTGGCGGATCACGGTTTATGCCAACGCGAGAATAAACTAATAACCGCATAATCCTACATCGCACCACGAGTGTAAAAACACCCCGACCTCACTGCGTTCGGTACGGGGCACAGCGCGCCACCATGACTCTGCGGCAACAGACATATACCGCCGAACGTTAGCACCAATAAACACATCGTACGGGAAAATACATCACAATGGTATTGATTTAAAAAAGCCAATAAATAAAACTCTTTATGAAAAGGATTCTAATTGCTTTATTCTTAACAGGAATTATTGTAAATTCTTTAGCTCAAATGCCTGTAAATACTCCTGCAAATATCAAAAAATATAAATCTATTTGTCGTGAGAATATATACAAGGAGATGAAAGGAATGTATCGGGAGCCGGGAGGAGCACTAAAATATCCTTTCCTGGCACCGGGAAGCAATCAATATCTTGATATGCTCTGGGACTGGGACTCGTGGCTGAGCAATGTTGCACTTCGACAAATATTGCTTGAACATGGCAATGAAAAGGACAGGGAACAGGCGCTCAAATATGAACAAGGATGTGTGCTTAATTCCCTCAGCTACGGAGGAATGGACGGCTGGATCCCTATTTGGATTGAACGTAATGCCCCTAGTAGACAAGAGATGTTAAGTGTTCGCAATCCATGGAAAAGTAATATGCATAAACCAACCCTGGCACAACACGCAGCATTTATTGTACAAAATATGAATGGCGATGCGGAGTGGTTACGTGATGATTTTTATATTTTGCAAGCCTTTGTAAGTAAGTATCTCAACTTTCATCGTCACCCAGCTACAGGACTAATCTACTGGGAGACTGATGAAGCAATAGGAGTAGATAATGACCCGAGTACCTTTTACCGTCCTCACGAAAGTTCAGGGTCTATATTCCTCAATGTGCTTATGTACAAAGAGCTAAATGCAACAAGTTACCTCGCTGATTGTCTCAAGCTCCCTGATATATCAAAATATTATAGACAAGAGGCTGAAAAATTAAAAGAAAAAATAAGAGAACATTGCTGGGATCCGCGTGACAGGTTTTACTATAGTGTTGACTTAAACTTACTCCCCATAGAAAAACCAAATATAACTTCCCTCCAACCCGGGAAATTATATTTGCATGTAGGACAGCCCCGCACTTACGATTGTCTGATTCAACGCTTGAGCGTATGGAGTGGTTTTATGGCCATGTGGGGTAATATTGCAACCCCGCAACAAGCAAAAGAGATGGTTGAATGCCATTTCCACGATATTACATCATACAACGCTCCGGCAGGTATCCGCACGCTGTCACCATTGGAAAAAATGTATGATACACGGGCAAGCGGTAATCCTTCATCGTGGCAAGGTCCTATTTGGATAAATGTTAACTATTTGGTATTCCGGGGTCTTATAAACTATGGATACAATAATGAGGCAAAAGAGCTAGCCGAGAAAACAATTTTACTTTTAGGCAGAGATTTTGAACGTTTTGGTGCTTTGCATGAATATTACCTGCCTGACAATGGAGAACCTGTTCTGAATAAAGGATTTCAAAATTGGAATTTTCTTGTACTCAATATGGCGGCTTGGCTTGATAATCTCCCTGTTGTAACTGAATTTTAGTTTAGTATATAATA
>JAWOHT010000048.1:0-11631 GCA_046485045.1 Bacteroidales bacterium | reverse complement strand
GGTGGGAAAATATGGCAAAAATGCCTTAAAACAATATTCAAACAAGCAGGTTTAAAAGATTTTACTAAACCCACATTGCATTCAAGGACTTGATTGCCTAATGATTAATGCCTCATTAGGATTGCGGTACAACTGCACCTTTACCTGTATGCACCGGTATTCCTTTTCAAGTATCCAACTGTTTTTTAGTTGATCAATTTCATCATCTGAAAAATCATTCATTATATTTGAATAAAAAACGTAATGATTCTTGGTTAAGTCTTTTTTTGAAAATCCTTTATCGTAATGAGCCAGGTCAACATACTTAAATGAAGCAGCATTTGGAAATGCAGTCCCAATGTTCTGAAAAGCATATTCCTCTTGCTTAATATATTCAATCATCTTATTTCTTAAGCTGTAATAAGGTATATGAGCCAGTGTAGAATCCCATCCTTGTGCGATTTTTTCAGGATAAACCCACAAATTCCCTGTTATTAAACCGACGATAACCAAGGCAAAGAAGAACTGTTTAAGAAAAATATTATTAACATATTCGAAAATCAGTTTTCCAACAATTATGGAAAGAATCAGATTAATTGGCAATAAATATCTATGAGCGAGCAAGTATTTATGGAATAGCATGGATAGGGGGAGTAATATCAAGAGCAAAGTAAATAAAATAAAAAGATTAACTAAATTTTGATCAGACTTCATTTTTTTCAAGTTAGAAATGACGATAATAAAGAATACTATCCAGAGAAAAATTCTGCCAAAATCAATTAATCGCCATCCTAAAATACCAATGTTGTAAATAAAGCCAAAAAAGTTCACCCTTTCAAAACATAATCTCCAGGGTGATTCTTCATGATACCCAATCCATCCTTTAGCAATATAATGATATAATAAAAAGGAGATGGTTAATATTCCGGCTGGTATATATACCTGTATAATTTTTATAATTTTCCCATACCATGTTCTACTATTAATCTGATAGTAATTAAAGTAGCAATCGAATAAAAACAAAATAACGGATATCATCATTCCACGCATACTAATTAAGCTGAGTGATATGATTCCAAGAAGGATTAATATTCGTTTATTCTTAAGGATCATATGCAGTGTAAAAAGAAAGAAAAACACTAAAGCAACATCAGGGGAGACTAATATAGATTGACTTAGTAAGGTCGGATCAATCAGGAAAATAAGTAAAACAAAAAATCTGTATTTTTTAGCAACAAAATAGTATATAATTTTTTGGGATTGATATACGATACCTAAGAGAAAAGGTAACATAAACAGATGGCTTACAAATAACGTTTTTTGAAAAATTTTCCATATCAATGCCAGCAACATTCCGAACACGGGTATGTGGCCACTGTCAATTGAATCCGGGAGCAATAAAAATCTAAAATTGTTTTCATAATACCAATGCGCATGTTTTGAGGCAAGTTGAATGGTATCCCAAAAGAATGAGTTATTGGAAACAATAATTGAAAGTATTAAATAAAACAGGTATAATATAATAAGCTTAAATGATTTTGTATTAATCATAATTATTTATTCAAATATAAACTGTATAACGATTATCCCTTCAACGCTTCTGCACCGCCAACAATTTCAAGTATTTCGTTGGTAATGGCCGATTGACGTGCTTTATTGTAGTTGAGCTGCAATTCACGAATCAGATCGGAGGCATTATCAGTTGCCTTGTGCATGGCTGTCATCCTGGCCCCGTGTTCAGAAGCGTTGGAATCAAGCAGCGCCTTAAAGAACTGAATTTTCAGCGATTTAGGGATTAATTCGTTAATGATTTCTTCTCTTGACGGTTCAAGAATATAATCAAGGGTGGTTTCGAACCTGTCTTCAAACCTCTCCTTACGAACCAAGGGTAAAAACTGCTCTCTTGTAAGCTCTTGCGAGGCAGCATTTTTAAACTGGTTGTAAAGTATCTCAATTTTATCGTATTTGCCTACAGTAAAGCTGTCTATGATACCAGTAACAACTCCCAAAGAATTATCAAAAGTTATATTATCAAATAACTCATGATGGCTAATAGTGGAAGATACCCCTTTCGATTTAAGCAAATCGGCCCCTTTTTTGCCGATGGTTATAATATCCAGTAATTCATCATTTAAGAAGGGTTTGTATTCATCATCAATAATTTGAAGAGTTTTTTTAATCACATTTGAATTAAACGCACCGCACAATCCCCTGTTAGAGGTAATAACCACAAGTAATACACGCGATATTTCTCTTTTTTGTGTAAAAGGGTTTTCAATGTCTTTATCAAGTGAGGTGCTTAAATTTGTAAGTATCTCGTGCAGTTTGTTTGCATATGGCCTCATCTGTATGATAGCATCCTGTGCCTTTCTTAACTTGGCGGCCGAAACCATTTTCATTGCACTGGTAATCTGTCTTGTTGATTTTACAGACTGAATACGGTTTCTTATCTCCTTGAGGTTTGCCATATGAAATTACACTTTATATTTTTCAGCAACTTCTAATGCTACAGCTTCAAGTGTTTTTTCGGCTTTTTCGTCAAGTTTTCCCTGTTTCAGGGTATCAAGTATATTTTTATGCTTCAGGTCAAGAAAATCGAGGTAATCTTTTTCAAATTCCTTTATTTTTTCAACTGGAATGTTTTTCAGCAAACTTCGTGTTCCGCAGAAAATAATTGCAATTTGTTTTTCAACCGGCATGGGTGAAAACTGGCCTTGTTTAAGTATTTCAACGTTTTTGGCCCCTTTGTCAAGAATTGCAAGTGTTGCAGCATCAAGATCTGAACCGAATTTGGAAAATGCTTCAAGCTCGCGGTATTGTGCCTGATCGAGTTTAAGTGTACCAGCCACTTTTTTCATAGACTTAATCTGGGCATTACCACCTACACGAGAAACTGAGATGCCCACATTAATTGCGGGGCGCACGCCCGAATTGAACAGGTTCGATTCAAGAAAAATCTGTCCGTCGGTTATTGATATCACATTGGTTGGAATATAAGCAGATACGTCACCTGCCTGTGTTTCGATAATAGGCAGGGCAGTTAAAGAGCCTCCTCCTTTTACTATTGGTTTTAAAACATCGGGCAAATCATTCATCTGTGAAGCTATTTCATCATTTTTAATGATCTTTGCAGCCCGCTCAAGCAATCTTGAGTGAAGGTAAAACACGTCGCCGGGGTAGGCTTCACGTCCGGGAGGCCTGCGTAATAGCAACGATACTTCGCGGTATGCAACTGCCTGTTTTGAGAGGTCGTCATAAATAATTAGTGCAGGCCGGCCGGTGTCGCGAAAATATTCGCCAATAGCACAACCGGCAAAAGGTGCGTAGAACTGAAGGGCAGCAGGATCAGCTGCGGTTGAGGCAACAATTACCGTATAGGCCATGGCGCCTTGTTCTTCGAGTGTTTTAGCGATGTTGGCAACTGTAGACCCCTTCTGCCCAATCGCGACATAGATACAATAGACTGGTTCGCCTTTATCGTAAAATTCTTTCTGGTTGATAATGGTATCAATGGCAATTGCCGTTTTGCCAGTCTGTCTGTCGCCAATGATCAGTTCCCGTTGGCCCCTTCCGATGGGTATCATGGCGTCAATGGCTTTAAGTCCTGTTTGCAGCGGTTCGTTTACCGGCTGGCGAAAGATAACCCCGGGGGCTTTGCGTTCAAAAGGCAGCTCAATTAGTTTTCCGGCAATCGTTCCTTTGCCGTCGAGTGGTTCACCAATGGTATTGATTATCCTGCCCAACAGTCCTTCTCCTACATTTATTGAGGCTATTCGCCCGGTGCGTTTTACAGAATCACCTTCTTTTATTTTATCTGTTTGTCCAAGTAAAACCGAACCTACATTGTCTTCTTCAAGATTTAACACGATACCTAAAACCCCTGAATCAAATTCGATGAGTTCGTTTGATTTTACATTATCGAGGCCATGAATACGGGCAATGCCATCGCCAACCTGCAGTACTGTGCCTACCTCTTCCAATTCAACGGTGGTGTCAATGCCTTTAAGATGTTGTTTTAATATCTTTGATACCTCAGATGGTTTTAAAAAAGTCATATTATAATACTTTAAAGGTTCAACTGTTTAATAATTGTGTCCTGATTCTTGCCAAATTATTCGATACACTCGCATCAATCTGTCGGTTGCCGATCCTGAGGACAAATCCCCCGATCAGGCTTTCATTGGTTTTTTCTTCAAGTTCTATATGGGTGTTCAGTTTTTTTTCTATATATTTTATCATCGAATGCCTGATATCTTTATCAAGGGGATAGGGCGTTGTAAGGATTGCAGATTCTATTCTGTCGGTTTTTTTGCAAAGGTCTGTGTATACCCTGGCCATATGGTCAAGATAACCAAGACGGTTGTTATGAACAACAAGGTGAAGAAAACTAAGTGATATTTTTTGAAATGTTTCTCCAAAGAGGGTGTTCAGGAAATCAATTTTAACAGACGGCTTTATTACAGGATTGTTTATCAGTATTTTAAACTCGAGAACTTTGGATACCAGGCTTTGAACCACCTCCATATCTACCCTTACCAGGTCTTGAAGATTTTGTTCAATGGCGAGGCTGTGAAGTGCCCTGGCGTACCTTATTGCAATTTTCCCTTCGTTCATGTATCTATCAGTTCAGTTTGATATCACGCAGCGATTTTTCAATTAATTCATTTTGCTCGGAACTTTCTGCAAGTTTTTGCTGAAGTATTTTTCCGGCAATATCTACCGATAATGTAATGATCTGTTCCTTGATCTCGTTGATGGCCGTTTCTTTTTCGTTTTTGATAGATTGCTTTGCCATTTCAATCATTTTTCTGGCTTCTTCCGAAGCGCTGCTGCGCGCATCGTTAATAATGGATTCCTTCAGTTCTCTGGCCTCAATGATTATTTGGTCGCGTTGATTTTTCCCTTCAGCTATAATTTTTTCATTGTCAGCCATGAGCTTCGACATCTCTTCTTTTGCTTTTTGTGCCGAAAAGAGCGCATCCTGAATTGAGTTTTCACGTTCTTTAAGAAAACCGAGTATCGGACGCCATGCATATTTTCTCAAAATAAACAAAACAATGAAAAATGCAATAGACATCCAGAATATCGTACCCAAACTTGGCGTAATGAGTTCCATAATTCACAAATTTTAATTTATGCAACCGGAGGCAAAAACCAACCGTTATGACCCCGGTCGCAATAAGATTATTCTCCGCCTGCCATAAGGCAAACAACAACTGCAAACAGGGCAACACCTTCGATAAGGGCCGCGGAGATAATCATGTTTGTACGAATATCTCCGGCAGCTTCCGGCTGACGCGCTATGGCCTCCATTGCTGTACCACCGATGCGACCAATGCCAAAGGCGGCTGCAATAGCCGCAATAGCAGCCCCCAGGGCTGAGCCTAGCTTACTTAAGCCTGCTACCTGTAATAATACTGTTAATAATGTCATAATACTACTATTTAATTTATAAACTAATGGTGTTCTTCAACAGCCATACCAATATATAGCGCCGAAAGAAACGTAAATACAAATGCCTGTATAAATGCCACGAGTAGCTCAAGAAACAACATGAAAAGAAGAAAAACCAGCGATAATGGAGATACCATAAATCCTACTGAGGCATTTAATTCACCGAAAACAAATATGAGGCTTAAAAACCCTAGTGTTATCAGATGTCCTGCCGTGATGTTCGCGAACAACCTGATCATCAAAACAAATGGCTTTGTGATAACACCGAATAATTCGATAAGTGGCATAACAGGAGGTATTTTCAGCCATATAGGTACTCCGGGTGTATTAAAGATATGTTTCCAGTAATTTCTGTTTCCGCTGAAATTCACAGTAATCATTGTAAATAGAGCAAGTACACCTGTAACAGCTATGTTTCCGGTAAGATTTGCCCCGCCAGGCGGAATGGGGATAAGCCCCAGCATGTTATTAAACCAGATAAAGAAAAAAATAGTGAGCAGATAGGGGGTAAACTTTTCATATTTATGTCCTATTGATGGTTTTGCAATTTCGTCACGGACAAACAGTATGATTGGTTCAAAAAGCGACTGGATGCCGCGTGGTGGTTGACCAGGGTTTCTTTTGTATGCCCTGGCAATGGAAATAAAAAGCCATAGCAGGATAGCAATGCTGAAAAACATTGCCAGAATATTTTTAGTAATCGAAATGTCTAAAGGAATATGGAAGCCGGCGGCCTCCGAAATTTCAACAATGTGGCCTTTATGTTCTCCTTTGGCTTCAAGCCGGTACTCATATCCTTTGCTGAAATGCGACTCATAGCCATGGTGCAGTTTACCGGACCAAAAAAAGATCAACCCGTTATTTTTACTTATAAGGATAACCGGAAGTGGTATGGAATAATGTTTCCCCTTATAAGAAAAAACATGCCACTCGTGAGCATCGCTGATATGTTCAAAGAGAAATTCAGAAGGATTGAACCTTTGAAATTCCTTTTCATGAATTTCCTGATGACTGGTGGTTTTTCCGCCAGTATCTTCAGCAAGAGTCCTCGCTGAAAAACCTATCATGAAAATTACCACGAAAACAAAGACGATAAAAAGCCTGATTCTGAACACAGTTTCCAATAGGTTGATTTAATCAATTACTCAACATAAATTTAATAAAAACTAATCTGATTTTTCAAATTTATTCCTGGAACTTTTTATAATTTTATTGGTAGAACGAACTTCGGCGATGGTAAAAACCAGGTATAATCCGAAAAACGAGATTGCAAATGGATAGGTAATGCCTTTATTCAGGATAAGATAAACAATTAGTAAAACAAGATAGGATATAAATTTTACAGAAAAAGAAATAAGGTAGGCTGTGTTGAGTTTTACTTTTTTCTTTTTATCTGCATGTAACAGGAAAGTATGGGCTGCCAGATGAACTAAGTAAAAAAAAGCAAGCAGGAACCAAAATTCAGTGAGATAATATTTTTTTAATACGGTAGAGAAAAGCAAAGCAGCGATAGAAGCAAGCATAACCGCGATGAGGGTAATCCTGATGTAATAATTCGATATTTTTTTATTCATTCCAGAGTATTATTTGCTTTTAATCAGGTCTTTTATTACAAAATAGATCGCAAGAATCACCCCAAGCAACGAAAAAACGGCAGTAAATATCGAATTTGTTGTTTCAAACCAGCCATCCATTTTTTTTCCAAAATACACCCCGGCAAGAATAACAACAATCATTTGAAATGCTATACCGGAATACCTGGCATAATCACTTAGATTTCGCTGGCTCTGCTGAAGTTTTTTCTGTTTCTTTTCCGGCATTGGGGGCTTGGGTGTCAATGCTCATAGAGCAGTTTCCGGTAAATTTAGCTCCTGGCTCTATGGCCAGCTTTTTGGCTACAATATCACCATTTAGAACCGAAGTGGCTTTTAGCGTGAGCAATTCAGAAACAACAATTTTACCATCAACATTGCCTTCAATGTCAGAATTTTTGCATTGTATTTCACCAGAAATGGTTCCGGTTTCACCTACTACCACTTTTCCCTTGGTCTTCAGGTTGCCCGAAAGGCTTCCGTCAATCCGTATATCCCCGTTGGAAACAATATTTCCGACAATTTCGGTACCAACTCCCAGCAGGTTGATTGCATTATTTTCTAATTCGGTATATTTTGCCATTGGTTTAAATATTTATTTTAACGATAGATAGCAAAGATAAAATAAAGATTAAGAAAAATAACGCAAATACAGTTCAATTTGTAGTTTAGATGCTGTTATATGCCCATTTGAGGTAAATGGTGCCCCAGGTAAACCCCGCGCCGAAGGAGGTAAGTATAAGGTTATCGCCTTTGTTCAGCCGTTTTTCAAAATCCCAGAGGCATAGCGGTATTGTTGCAGCGGTAGTATTTCCGTATCTTTCGATATTTATCAACACCTGTGCGGGTTTGATGCCCATGCGGCGTGCAGTGGCTTCAATAATTCTCATATTGGCCTGATGGGGAACCAGCCAGTTGAGGTCATCGGGCTTAAGGTTATTTTTTTTCATGATCTCTACCGATACATCGGCCATTTTTGAAACGGCTACCTTGAATACAGCCTGGCCTTCCTGGTAAACGAAATGTTCCTTTGCATCAACAGTTTCGTGCGAACAGGGTTTGAGCGATCCGCCGGCCTTGCAATGCAAATGTTTATACCCGCTGCCGTCTACCTGAAGAATGGAGTCAATGATAAATTCATTTCCTTTGGCGGGTTCTACTAACACTGCACCTGCACCATCACCAAAAAGAGGGCAGGTAGACCTGTCGGTATAATCTGTAATTGCAGACATCATATCAGCCCCTACCACAACTACCTTTTTATATGCACCCGATTCCACGAACCTTCTGGCAGTTTCAAGCGCGTAAATAAAACCCGAGCAGGCTGCATTAATATCGTAACTGAATGCATTTACAAGTCCGGCTTTGTAGCATATGAGATTTGCTGTTGAAGGAAAAGGTAAATCGCTTGTAATGGTAGCGCAGATCAGGAAATCAATTTCTGCAGGACTGGTATTTGTTTTCTCAAGCAGCTCCTTTAAAGCTATTACGGCCATATCCGAGGTTGCTTTGCCTTTTTCTTTCAGGATTCTTCTTTCTTTAATGCCGATGCGCTGCATGATCCACTCGTCGCTGGTATCAACCATGCGGCTCAGTTCATCATTATCGAGTATATCGTCGGGTACATATCCTCCAACACCGGTTATGGCGGCTTTAATTTCAGACATTATTTAAACGCTTCTTTAATTCTGTCAATTAGTTTTGCATTGATAACATCGGCAGTATGCAGAATCATATTCTTAATTGCAACCTCGTTAGAAATACCGTGACCAATTACAACCGGGGCATTGATACCTAGTATTGGCGTACCGCCGTAATTTTCAAAATTGAATTTTTCAAAAAACCCGTCCTGTATTTTTCTCTTTCTTATCAGGGAGTAAAAAGCTTCGGCTTCTTTAAGCATCACATTACCAACAAATCCATCACAAACGATTACATCAGCCCTCTCACTGAATAACTCATTTGCCTCTATATTTCCCACAAAATTAAAATCAGATGTATCCTTCATTGCTGAGAAGGCGGCTTTGGTCTGTAAGTTTCCCTTTTCCTCCTCCGATCCGATGTTCAGTAAACCTACTTTCGGATTTTTAATGTTATAAACATATTCGGCATAGAGAGAGCCCAGTATAGCATACTGGTACATCACATCGGGTTTCGTATCGGGATTGATCCCGACATCGAGCAGTATGACCGGATTATTTGATAGCGTGGGTATCGAAGCAGTAATGCAGGGGCGTATCACTCCGGGAGCCGATTTTACAAGGTGCATCGCCCCTACAAGCATGGCGCCTGTGTTTCCGGCGCTGGCAAAACCGTGCAGCAACCCCTGGCTTAACATTTTAAAGCCAAGCACAATGCTTGCATCGGGTTTCTGAGTGAATGCCTTGGCCGGGTAATCAGTCATTTCAATGGTATCGGTGGTATGTACAATTTCAAACACCGATGGATCAAAACTTTGTGACCTGCAAATGGTTTCTATCTTTTCTTTGTCGCCGATAAGTACCAGTTTGATCTCTTCAGGTACTTCTCTGGCTACTCTGATAGCGCCCTTTACTGTAGATTCCGGTGCGTAGTCACCACCTAAAATGTCTACACCTATTTTAATCATAAGTTAAGGGAATGGTTATGCAACAGCCTCTTTCTCAATTGCCAGTTTGCCTTTGTAGTGGCCGCATTCGGAACATACCCTGTGGTATTGTATGGCAGCGCCACAATTCTGGCAGGTTGATAAAGTAGGCGCCACAGCTTTGTAATGTGTCCTTCTCTTGTCTCTTCTTTGTTTCGAATGCTTTCTTTTCGGATGTGCCATTTTTGTTAATTATTATTTGTTCCTAAAATATTTTTTAATTTATCCCATTCGGGATTTGCTTTATGTTCTTTTAATCTGCCTGTATTGTTTTTTAATTGTTCCATCATAGCGACGTTGCAGGTTGATAAACCATCAACATCGGGGTGCATCCTTTGCAGGGGGATAGATAAACTTATGCTTTCATAAATATAATGCTCAAGGTCTATCTCATGTTCAGCCGGATTGAGGAATATCATATCCTCATTTTCTTCACTGTCCTCATTCCGTTCGCTGAAGCTGACATAAAGGTTATCGTGGTACCCGATATCCTGGTTGTATGTATCAAGGCACCTGTCGCATTGCAGGCTGATAACCCCGTTAATTGAAACCTCAAAAGTAAGAAAGGTACTCCTCTTTAACATCCTTATCTGAATGTCGAGCTTACCGTCAGAGGCTTCCAATTCCGGATGCGTTTCAAAGAACCCGCCGGTTGCCGTAAAGTTAAAATCGTGATAACCTTCTTTTAACCCGCCGAAAGGAATGATATATTGATTCCTTATTTTCAACCTGTTCAATAAAAAAGTGGTGCAAAAGTATTAATTTTTTGTCAGAATAAAAAAAGAAAATATTTCTAAAAGAAAAGAATCGGGCCTGGTTGACCCGGGTAACATGAAATCAGGCAAAGTGGTGTTCTATGGTTTCAATGAGCGTGTCAATAAAATAATCATCTTTGATAACATATTTTTTTGCGCCGTTTTCGATGAACTTCTGAATCAGATTGGGGTTTTTTTCACGGCTGAGGATGATCACATCGAGGTTTTTTTTGAATTCTGATATTTTGTGCAGCGTTTCGAGGCCCGACATGCTGTTTGAGTCTTCATCGCCCAGGTAATAGTCGAGCACGATGAGGTCGGGACTGAGCTTAAGGTTTTCGATGCACTCTTCACCCGAGAAATATGATTTTACTTCGTAGCCGTCCCTGCATTTAAAGGTATATTCCATGAGGTTGAGCATCATCTTGTCATCGTCTACGAAAAAAATCAGTCTGTTTTTCATTGCCGGGGAATAGGGTTTTTTATGTTCAGGGGTTTGTAAAAATTATTAAGAACTGCTTTGTCATTCGAATTTACAATTTTTTTATGAAAAAATTAATTCCCGTGAATTACAAAGCAGTTCCTCCTTAGGCTTATTGTTATAATTTAAAGGTTACACCCAGGGTCAGGTAAGCAATACTGTAACCAAGCTCGCCAAAAACGGCAATATTATCCTGAAAATAGTATTTGCCACCAATGAAAAATCCGCCATTGGGAAAAAGATCAGTATAGGACTTAGGTTCAAGAGGCCATGTGCCATAGGGTCCGGAATTTCTAAATCTTAGTCCAACAATTATTCCAGCATAAGTATCCAGTTTATCAATGAATTCAATATGGTATGTACCTCTAGCTCCAACCATAATATCCATAAATCTCCAACCATAGTCATGAATATACAATCTATCTTTTGAAACACCAAAACCAAAATAACCTCCTATTCCAATTACACCTGGCCCAATGTCATCTTTAATACCATAATCTAATGAAAGTGATATTGGTGGTATTGCCATTCTGGCTCCATAATAAGTACCAAGTCCAATTCCAAGATTTAAATCTTTCTGTCCCACGCTGAATAATTGACTTTTCGCTTCCATCGGAACCATGCCGACCAATAGCAGGGCTGCAATCGCGCCAACCAGGGTTTTCATTACTTTAGTTTTCATTGATATAAATATATTTATTAAAGGTTAATATCTTTTGCAACAAGGGCACAAATTTATAAAAA
>JAWOHT010000018.1:0-4645 GCA_046485045.1 Bacteroidales bacterium | reverse complement strand
ATCTACCGGTAGCAGAACCTTTTGTTTTTTACAATCTCATTTACCATAAAACACGTTTAGACGAAAAGGTAATTTCTGAAGACTATTATATTGCCCAAGGCACATATAAATCAATTGAACACCATACCGGAATTGGCCTGAGGATAAATATTGTTCCTGGTTTCTATTTAAAAGGCGAAGCAGGGTTCGGTTTTTATCTCGGATCTATAATGAAACCTTCAAAACCAGATCCGATACTCAATGAAAGCTTCGGTACCCATGGTGCAGGTGCACTATTTAAAATAGGTATCGGAAGTTGGTTTTAAATAGGCATCGGGCTATACTTAGTAGTACATAGAAAACGCCAATTACTGCATTATGCTCGTCTTCAAGTCACTTACATTTTAATTTTACCGGATATACTTATTCACCACTTCGATAATATGATCTATTTTGTAAGGCTTCGGAATAAACTCATTTATTCCCAGTTCTTTAGCCTTTTGAACCGATTCGGGACTGTCGAAAGCAGAAACTACGATTACCGGAATACTTTCCAAATTGAGTTCAGACTTCATCTTTAAAAAATCGAAACCTGAAATATTTGGCATCATCAGGTCGAGAAGTATCAAATCAGGCAGACTTTTTTTGATGATCTTCTTTGCTTCATCAACACTTAAAGCAAGTTTCGCGACATAACCTTCCTGACTGAGTGTCCATTCAAGGAGTGTCAGGGTGGTGTTCGAATCGTCAATGATCAATATGGTTTTGTTCTTTGGCATTTAAATCTGAATATGCTAAATAAAAATACGAAAAATTAAATATTAGTTAAAGCTTATATGGGATTTATTTAAAAAAATACAGTCTGAGTTTTCTATTCTTTTCATATCTTTATAAATACCTTAACCTGCGAATTGGTGATATGGAAAACAGCGAATGCCTGATACCTGCTTTTGGTGTGCTCACAGAACAACAAATTACTCTGATAAACCAAAGCAGTAATATCATTCAACATAAACCCGGAGAAATCATATTCATGACCGGCAGGCCTGTTTCGCACCTTATCTTTATTCAATCGGGACTGATCAAACTATACAAACCTTTTGAAGATAACCATGAGGTAATTCTTGACATTATTCCTAAAGGACATATTGCCGGATTGACCTCTCTTTTTTACGACAACCTTTACCCTTACAGCGCTACCTCGGTTGAAAAAGGCGAGCTGGTATATACCAGTATTGAAACAATAAGAAAAATTACGGCTGAAAATGGCGTTTATTCTATAAAATTAATGACCCAGCTATCCTCCCGTGTCATGCACCTTATTGATAAAATGATTTCAATCTCACGAAAACAGGTCACAGGCAGGCTTGCAGAACTTTTGCTACACCTGTCAAAGAATATATACCAAAGCAATACATACACATTGCCCTTTTCAAGACAGGAACTTGCAGATATGGTTCAAACAACCAAAGAGACCATCAGCCGTACCCTTACAGAATTTAAAAATGACAAGATTATTGAACTCGAAGACCGAAGAATAACCCTTAAAAGTTTAGAACTGCTTGAGATACTAAATAAAATTGGTTGATTTTTTTACCGGTTATCGCTAATTCAAAAAAACCGAACTTTTCAGATACATACTATCGGGATACCAGGCAAAGAGGCAGGTGTTTTCTTTAATAAGGTCTATCAATATTTTATGATCTTCTGCAGGTATGGCCGGACAACCAAAACTTCTTCCCAGGCGGCCATATTGTTCAATGTATGATTCGCTGACATAGGTGGCCGGGTGCATGACAATTGCCCTCTTCCAGGCATTGTCATTAATACCCTCTTCCAAACCTTTCAATCGTAATGAATAACCATGCTTTCCGGTGTATGTGTTCGCGGTGGTAAAAAAACCGAGGCTGCTCATGTAAGAGTGTACCTGATTAGAAAACGTTTCTGCGAAGTTCAGGCCTGAATTGCGGCCATGTGCAACATAGGAACGTCCGATAATCTCCATTTTTGAAAGGTCAATAATAAAAAGTCTTTTAGCAGTTGATGGCCTGCTATAATCAACAATGGTGATAATGTCTTGATTTATAACCTCATTCTGCTTCAGTATTAATTCAAAACCAGTCAGTGCCTTTTTCAGGGCAACAAAATCCAGTTCAGGCTCTTCAAGTTTCATATAAATAGCAGTATATTGATCTTCCCTGATTGCTTCAACATTTTCAGGAGTGTTTCTGCCGGTAGATTTCAATGTGTTGGGCAGTAAAATCACAAGTAAGGTGAATATTGAAAACAACAAAAAGATTTTTTTTCGCATCGCACCGTAGTTTAGTTAACTTTTGTTTACAGCAAGCAAAAATATTTGAATTTACGATACAGATATATGTGTTTTAAATATTTTTATCCACAGGTTGGCATAATTATTGTTCCTGATTATTAAACTATCAAACCATGAAAAAATTATTCTTACTATTAATAGTCTTGGGCATTTTTTTAAAATCCTCGGGATTTACTGAGAAAGACCCTCTGAAATGGGGAAAGGTTTCCATGAGCGAATTCGACATCAACTCATTCAGGGGAGATAAAAATGTACCCGCAATTATCCTCTGCGATTATGGTACTATAAGGACCTCTTATCGTACTTTTTACACACGCCATGTTCGTATAAAGATCAACAACGAAAAAGGACTAAAATATGCACGCATCGAAATCCCTTACAAATATAAAGAGAAACACGATGACATAATGGTTGCCAAAGCCAATGTGTTTGTGATGAAAGAGGGCTCGGTGCTGAAATACCAGTACAAAATAAACGATGCAAAAACTGAAGATATTGACAGTGAGTGGAAAAAACTTGTTTTCGACCTTGAACATGTTGAACCGGGTACGGTTATTGAATATTACTATGAAATAGCATCACTTGATTTTGTGAAGCTGGACACCTGGCATTTCCAGTCCGAAATTCCTACACTCTGGAGCGAGATCAGGTTTGATGTTACGCTACCGTTTTACTATTTGGTGACTTATCAGCAGGGAGAATTTTTAACAATGGATGACCAGATAAATTTTGCAGAAAAACTGCAATGGCTTTATGATGCTAACAGGTTTGAACGCAGGGGGCAAATGACAAAACAAAACCATGTGTTGTACGAATCGCCTTCAAAAAACTACCGCATCTATCTGATGAACAAGATGAAGAAAAAGATCGTGATGAAAAACCTTCCCGGGGTTGTGAATGTAGATGGTTTCGTTTCTGTTAAGGACTATTACCCCAGGTTAAAATTCGATCTGTTTGAATCATCTGGTAACCTGCCCTATTTTTACCGGCCTCTTTTATTAACAGCCACCGAAGATTATGAATCAAAAAGCCGCAGACAATGGATGATCTCAAACAGGGCATCGGGATACGTACATTACCGTCTTGGCTCATGGATGGATTATAATGCAAAGCTGCTTGCCAATGAACGGTTTGGAAAAAGACTGATCAAACACTACAACTATCTGCCGGTATTTGACAGAATTCTGAATGACAATATGGCCCCGGATGATAAAATGCTTGCTGTTTTTAACTATGTGCAGGATTCACTTAAATGGAACGGCCGTTACAGCATGTATGCCGATCGCGACTTAAACAAGGCAAAAGAGGCCGGTGAACTCACCAGCGGTGAAATAAACCTGTCGCTCATCTACCTGCTAAGAAAAGCCGGATTGTATGCAGATCCTTTACTGGTGCGTACAACCAATCTGGGGTTACCCGAAACCCTTTACCCGGTACCGGAACAGTTTAACCATATTATTGCCGTGGTTACCCTCGGCGAAGAGATATATCTTCTTGATGCGGCAAATAAGGAACAGCCATTTGGAAAACTGTTGCCCGAACTGCTGAACACCAGCGGCTGGAAAGTTGACAAAGAGAATTTCGGGTGGATTGATATCAGTTCAAAATAATAACGCTTACTCCTTAAACCCCGTTATAGTATCTTAGAATTACTCTTTCTTCTTAAGGGCATCTCTAAAAACCCGCTAAAACGAAGCCGTCATTACCTTTAGCGAAGTAATCTCAACAAATACCCACGGTTTAACAGATCGCCGCACTGCGTTCGCGATGACGGAACGGGTTTTTAGAGATGCCCTTAAATATTGCATGCCTGTCTGATATACTTCTGCAGGTGAATTTTATATCTGTCCGACATCTCAATATCCCCAGAATTAATAATCATTGATATTAATTAGCTTATTGCATCTTACTTTTTATTTTCTTAAATTTAAGTAACCGTTGAACTTTTAAAATCCCATTAACAAATTTCCGGTTTCTGTTTAAGTTTAATTGATAATAATGCTGATTAATGAAGAAAAGGAACTTCAAAAGATTATCCTTCATCATATTAACAGGATTAATAGTTCTATTCTGTTCTTTGATGATATATGCTGGTTACATGAGGTTTAAAAATGAAAAAGCCGAAGTGAGGCAAAAAAAATATCATGAACTGCATGCTATATCAGAATTAAAAATCAATCATCTGGTCCAGTGGCATAAAGAAAGGATTTCGGAGGCGCTATTCTTTAGCGGCAACGACCCTTATATTCAATTTTCCTCTGACATTATGCATGGCGATAAAAATGCAGAATCAGTGTTCAGAAGTCACCTGAAACAAATAATGACTTATAAAAG
>JAWOHT010000250.1:0-6545 GCA_046485045.1 Bacteroidales bacterium | reverse complement strand
TTTGTTAATTCATGAAGTCAGCCTTATTGAAACCACCAAAGCGTGTGGTCTTGAGCCATACCGATATCTTCGGTTTTTATTTGCGAGGATTCCCTATGCGTCAACTTCAGCCGATTATCATGCACTGCTTCCACAGACGGTCGATCCGGCTTAGCTGGCATAATTTTTAACCTCCCTGCCTAAAAAAAATTCCGGAAACAGACATGATCTTTGAGTATGTTCACAATGTAAACAAAATAGCTGATGAGACAGAGGGTATTATCCGGATTTCAATTGATACCAAAACAGGGGTTAAAATCGGACCGTTTTCCAGAAATGGATATAGCCGATTAAATGCGAAAGCATTGGATCATGATTATGCGCCTGAAACCATACTCAAGCCATTTGGCATAAGCATTCCGGCATTAAACGAAAATCACCTCTATTTTACCGAAAGCAATGTAACGGCTGATTTTATGATCGATGCGTTAGAAAGTTTATGGCCGTCTCTTAAAGAAAGGTTCAACCCGCACACAATGGTTATCAATGCGGACAACGGCCCGGAAAACAGCAGTCGAAGAAGTCAATTCATCAAAAGGCTGATAGGATTTGCCCATGCTCATGAAGTGAGTATTTCTTTGTGCTTATCCACCTTACCACAGCAAATACAACCCGACAGAAAGGGTATGGGGCGTATTGGAAAATCATTAAAATGGGGAATTCATACCCAGTGTTGAAAAAGTGCTTGGCCTTGCCAAAACAATGACATACAATAAAAAAATACCTTTCGTGAAATATGTTAAGGGCGTTTATGAAAAAGGTGTAAAACTTTCGAAAAAGGCCCATGAAAAATTGGAAACGATGATAGAAAGAGTGACGGGTATCGAAAAATGGGCTGTCGATATCCCCTGCTATTACGGGCGATTTATTTTTATCCAAGTCCATAACATGAAATTGAAAAGCATTGGTGAGCCATCTTTGCTGATAATCAATTTACCCTGATCCTTTCACCCTCACCATCCCCTGCGTCATCCTCTATCACCTGGGGCAACAAAGAGGAAGCCTCTCCGGCTGGGAGTTCCTGCACATCCTTGAGCTTTCTCCCGACCGCTCTTGACCTCACTTTGGCCTTCTCGATCGTGTCTGATGCCTGATTCAGCTTCTTTTGTACTACGTCCAAAATATCACCATATCTTGTCCACTCGGTTTTGACCGCACCCAGAAGTTTCCAGACCTCACTAGAACGTTTCTGGATGGCCAGCGTACGGAAACCCATCTGAAGGCTGCTCAAAATAGACCAAAGTGTAGTCGGACCGGCGATAACCACACGACACTCCCGCTGAATGGACTCGGCCAAACCTGTCCTGCGAATGACTTCAGCAAAAATGCGGAATCTCGACCCCGGCGTTGTCGACCATCTCGCCGGTGGGCACGGACTGCAACAGGACAGGGTCATTGATCTGGCCCGGCAGGATGAGGCTCGCGTAGTATGGGGTCAGACGCATGCGGTAGGTTTTGGTGACCCGCAGTACATCCTCCACAGCCCTTTCGGGCAGGTCCACGACCTTGGCCAGGGTCTCGACGTCTTCGATGGCGTGGCGCAGCTGCCCGGAATAGGAATTCCAGTCGTCCTCGCTCATGCCCAGGACATTTTTGATGGGTTGCTGGTTTTCAAGCATCCGGTCCCAGACCTCGATGCCGCTGGGCGCTTCCCGTCTCATGAACATTAAGTACATGAGCACTTGGAAATCTTTTTGACGAAGGCAAAGCAGAACTACTACCCAGAACCGTCAACGAAAATGACATCTCAATATGTATCTATTTGTCAACTTCAATAATAAGTTTGGCCCCTTCATCAACCGAGCTGGAAATATTGAGTACTGTGTCGAGCTGTGAAATAGTAATAAGCCTTTCGACAGCATCGTTCAGCCCGGTAAGGACAAAAGTGCCATTTGCATTTTTGCAAAGCCTGTTGGCAACAAGTATTGCGCTCAATCCAGACGAATCGCAATAGCGGCATTTACTCAGATCAAGTATGATGTTTTTTTCACCATTGCCCGACACTAACACCAATTCCGACTTGAGTGTAGGTGCTATGTGCGTGTCAAGCTTTTCTTCCAATACTTGTATCAGGGTATAACTGTTGCGCTTTTCAATTTTAAATTCCATATTGAGAAGTTTTAGATATATTTAATGTTTAACTGTTTAGCTCTTCATCAGCTTTTTCTTTCTTCTCTTTCTTGCTCTGCTTTTCCTTCTTTTCCATCTCATCTTTCAAGGCGGCCAGTTCTGAAATATCACCTAAAGTGGTTTTTTCCATGCTTGCCTTCACTTTCTTTGTAGCCTTCTTCACAGCAGCATCGCTGGCTTTCTTATCAGAATCTGCAGTTGCCCTTTTACTGTCTTCATAAATTCGACTATGTGAAAGTACAATTTTTTTAGCTGATTTCGAAAATTCTATCACTTTAAAATCAAGTTTTTCATCAAGTTTTGCAGAAGACCCGTCTTCCTTCACAAGGTGTTTGGGCGTTACAAATCCTTCTACACCATATTGCAAGGCCACTACAGCACCTTTATCCGAGATTTCAATGATCGTTCCTTCATGAATAGAATCAACTGTAAAAATTGTCTCAAATACATCCCATGGGTTCTCTTCAAGTTGTTTATGCCCAAGGCTCAACCTGCGATTTTCCTTATCAATCTCGAGAACAGTTACTTCAATGTTGTCCGCGATGTTGGTAAACTCGGCAGGGTGCTTGATTTTCTTGGTCCATGAGAGATCTGAGATATGTATAAGTCCATCAACACCTTCTTCTATTTCAACGAATACACCAAAGTTAGTAAAATTCCTGACTTTAGCAGTATGTTTTGAACCAACTGCATATTTTTCTTCGATATTTCCCCATGGGTCAGATTTCAATTGTTTGATACCCAAAGACATTTTCCTTTCTTCCCTGTCAAGGGTAAGAATCACTGCTTCTACTTCATCACCCACTTTAAGGAATTCCTGTGCGCTTCTTAAATGCTGCGACCACGACATTTCAGAAACATGGATAAGTCCTTCAACACCTGTTGCTATTTCAACAAAAGCGCCATAATCGGCCATAACCACTACTTTACCCTTAACCTGGTTGCCAATATTAAGGTTGGCATCAAGTGAATCCCATGGGTGGGGTGAAAGTTGTTTCAGACCGAGAGCGATACGTTTCTTTTCATCGTCGAAGTCGAGAATAACAACCTGAAGTTTCTGATCAAGCTGCACTATTTCTTCGGGATGGTTTACCCTGCCCCATGAAAGGTCTGTGATATGGATCAGACCGTCAACACCGCCGAGGTCAATAAATACACCGTAAGAAGTGATGTTCTTGACTGTACCTTCAAGAATCTGCCCTTTTTCAAGTTTGGCAATAATCTCTTTCTTCTGCTGTTCGAGTTCTGCTTCAATGAGCGCTTTGTGGGAAACAACCACATTTTTGAACTCATGGTTAATTTTCACAACCTTAAATTCCATGGTTTTTCCAACATACATGTCATAATCCCTTATAGGTTTGACATCAATCTGTGAACCAGGCAAAAACGCTTCAATACCGAATACATCAACAATCATACCTCCCTTGGTCCGACATTTAATATAGCCGTTAATAATTTCGTTGCCTTCGAGGGCAGCATTCACCCTGTCCCATGATTTAAGAGCCCTTGCTTTTTTGTGCGATAGCAAAAGCTGTCCTTTTTTATCTTCCTGGCTTTCGACATAAACCTCGACTTTTTCCCCGATTTTCAAATCGGGGTTGTACCTGAATTCATTTAACGAAACCACACCCTCAGATTTGTAACCAATATTGATTACTACTTCGCGTTTGTTCATTGCAATAACCATACCTTCAACAACCTCATTTTCAGCTATGGTAGAGAGGGTGTCGTCGTACATCTTTTCAATTTCTTTGCGTTGTTCCTGATTGAACATTTCCTGTCTGTCGCTGTATGCATTCCAGTCGAAATCAGGGTCTGAACTATTCTGCTCGCTACCAGTCTTTGCCTGTTTCGTTTCGCTTTTCTCAGCAGACTTTTTTGCCGCTATTGTTTTTGTTTCTTCTGGTTGAACCACGTCTGTTTCTTCAGCCTGTATAGGTTCAACTGCTTCATTTGCAGTTTCTGTTACAACCTGCTCTTCGCTAACTGCTTCTTCATTCTTGATTTCATCGGTTGATTCTCCTGCTACTTGATTTACTTCACTATCAACCTGATTTTCAATCAATTCATCCTGATCATCTGATCTTGTTTTACTGTTTTCTGTCATTTAAATAAGCTAATAATTAATATGTTAGACATTATATTGTTAAAAATCGAGCTGCAAAGCTAAAATATTCTACCGTAAAAAACTAAATTTATGAAAAAAAAATGATTTACTTTATGCCCTGATACTATCAGTTTTATGATGATTGTTATTTTTGTTTTATGAAAAAAATTTTAATAACAGGTGGAGCCGGGTTTATCGGGTCGCATTTGTGCGAAAGGTTGTTGAATGAAGGAAATGAGGTAATATGTCTCGACAACTATTTTACCGGTTCAAAAAGTAATATCGTTCACCTTTTAAAGAGTCCCTACTTTGAGTTAATCAGGCATGATATCACACATCCCTTTTTTATTGAGGCAGATGAGATATATAATCTTGCCTGTCCTGCATCGCCGGTGCATTACCAGTTTAACCCCATTAAAACGATAAAAACATCGGTGATGGGGGCAATCAATATGCTTGGCCTGGCTAAACGTATCAGGGCAAAGGTATTACAGGCATCTACCAGTGAGGTTTATGGCGACCCGAAAGAGCACCCCCAATCTGAAGCTTACTGGGGAAATGTAAACCCCATAGGAAGGAGGTCTTGCTACGACGAGGGTAAGCGGTGCGCCGAAACACTGTTCATGGATTATCATAACCAGAATAAAGTAAAAATAAAAATTGTACGAATATTCAACACTTATGGCCCAAGGATGCACCCGAACGATGGCAGGGTAGTATCTAACTTTGTGGTGCAGGCACTTACAAATCAGGATATCACCATTTATGGTGACGGATCACAGACAAGAAGTTTTCAGTTTATTGACGATCTGGTGGAGGGGCTTATCCGGATGATGGGAACAGGGGAAGAGATAACCGGTCCGGTTAACATTGGCAATCCCGTTGAGTTTACCATCAGGGAACTTGCCGAAAAAGTGCTCGCGCTCACCGGTTCAAAATCGAAAATAATATACAAAACTCTCCCTGCTGACGACCCGGTTCAAAGAAAGCCGGATATTGCACAGGCAAGGAAACTACTGAACGGTTGGGAAGCAAAAATACCACTTGATGAAGGATTGATAAGAACAATCGCATATTTCAGAGACAAAATTTGAAAATAAAAATTATGAAAGGGATAATATTAGCAGGCGGTTCGGGTACAAGGTTATACCCAATTACCATGACAATATCAAAACAGATACTTCCGGTTTATGATAAACCAATGATTTATTATCCTCTCAGTGTGCTGATGCTTGCAGGGATTAAAGAAATCTTAATCATATCAACCCCTGCCGATATCCACCTTTATCAAAACCTGCTTGGCGATGGCAACCAGCTGGGACTTTCTATTTCGTATGAAATACAACCTTCGCCCGATGGACTTGCACAAGCGTTTGTTATCGGAGAAAAATTTGTTGGCAAAGACCATGTATGCCTGATACTTGGCGATAACATTTTTTACGGGCACGGTTTTGGGACTGAGTTAATGAAAACAGCGCAACTCGAAAACGGTGCCGTGGTTTTCGGTTATTATGTAAACGACCCTGAACGGTATGGCGTTGCAGAGTTTGATAAAAACGGCAATGTTCTGAGCCTTGAAGAAAAACCCAAAGCCCCGAAATCTAACTATGCCATAACAGGGTTATATTTTTACAGCAACGACGTGGTGGAAAAAGCCAAATCGCTGAAACCTTCGGCGAGGGGAGAACTCGAGATAACAGACCTTAACCGCCTTTATTTGAACGAAAAAAGACTTAAGGTTAAAATACTAGGCAGAGGTATGGCCTGGCTTGATACAGGCACACACGAAAGCCTGCTTCAGGCATCTAACTACATACAGACCATTGAAATGCGCCAGGGCCTGAAAATTTCATGCATCGAAGAAATTGCATACAAAAGGGGGTTTATTTCCAAAGAACAATTGGTGTCGCTTGCCGCGAAAATGAAAAACAGCACCTATGGACAATATCTTTTGCACCTTGCCGAAGACAAAATTTTTATATTTGATAATTGAAAGTTTTTTAAAACAATTTTTTCATGAATATCATTAATACAGACCTGAAAGGTTTGAAAGTTATTGAACCGCGTATTTTTAAAGACCAGAGAGGTTACTTCTTCGAAAGTTATAACGAAAACAGGTATACCGAAGCAGGAATATACTGCCGGTTTGTGCAGGATAACCAGTTCACCGGATTGAAAACACTGAACGGACAAGACGTCCATTCGCGGTCATACACTGCATAGAGCCGCGTGCTGTTGCTTAGACGGCTGACCTGAACAAATTCGGGCT
>JAWOHT010000240.1:0-8209 GCA_046485045.1 Bacteroidales bacterium | reverse complement strand
GTCTGAAATCGTAGTATCCATTTTAGACCTTACCATAATACCCCCTTCGTGCCGGGTAAAATCTTCGGGATAAGGAGAAAGCCTTAACGCGTTTTTCTGATAATCGCCCCCGACGGTATGAATATCGAGATTTTTTAACGTGTAAGCGCCAGTTGTCTTTGAATTCACTTTCAGTAAAGAACCGTTATCGAAAACCACCTCGAAATCAAGTGGCACAGGGTATCCCGGAGCCTTAACAAAAGTATCGGAAGGGACTATTTGCAGCGATTTCTCATAATTCAGGTTTATAACCTCGTAAGCAACGATTTCCGGGCTATAAACCGATTCTACAGTTATAATCATCTGGTTTTCTTTCAGCGATTCCTGTTCTGCAATAAATAGCTTATTGTTTACCAGTTTACCGCCTTGGACCCGTACAATAAAATTGTTCCAGTTGAGCCGGCCTTTAAGGTAACCTCTCGTGGCATGCAGCTCACCATTTGAAAGTCTGGCAATGATGCCAAAAGGTAACCTGTTGCCTGGAATTCGCAGGATATTTTCATCATAAACAATGTGCAGACTTTTTACAGTTTTGTTTTTAAGCCTGCTAAAGGCAAAAGCCTGATATAAGAATGAGGAAATAATCAGAATAATTAACAACAAACATATGTTAATAAGGTTTTTCATGGGTTTCTTTTCTTCAATACAAAAACAAAATCTATGCCATATAAGAAGAGGTGAGAGAAGAAGAAGCGATGAGTGGTGAGCGGTGAGCGGTGAGCGGTGAGTGGTGAGTTACGAATTACACGGGGTTGAATGAGAGAAGAAGAAGCGGTGAGTGGTGAGCGATGAGCGGTGAGCGGTGAGTGGTGAGTTACGGATTACACTTCGGCATTCATGACTTGTTCATTGTTCGATATTCGATTTATTATATTTGCCTAACGCCAAAAGTATTAAGTATAAAGTATAAAGTCGTAAAGCCTAAAAAAGTTCCTTCACTATCGTTCAGGATGACAATCACAGAACTCAGGAAACAAAGGGGTTAATTAATCGTAAAATCCCTACTGAAAACAAAAAACTTCAAAAGCAAAATTATACAATTCCCTGGTCTATCATGGCATTGGCTACCTTCAGGAAACCGCCAATATTGGCACCCCTAACATAGTCAACTTCGCCGTTGGGTTTCATTCCGTGTATAACGCATGACCGGTGAATGGCAGACATGATCTGGTGCAGGCGGGTATCAACCTCCTCCCTTGTCCACATCAGTTTCATTGAATTCTGGCTCATTTCAAGACCCGAAGTGGCTACGCCTCCTGCATTTGCCGCTTTCCCGGGAGCAAAAAGTATATTATTCTTTAGGAACAGTTCTATTGCTTCGGGGGTACAAGGCATATTTGCCCCTTCACATACACAGATGCACCCGTTATTAATGAGGTTTGTTGCATCGGCGGCATTGAGTTCGTTCTGGGTGGCACATGGAATGGCTATATCGCATTTAACCTCCCAGGGATGCTTGTCTTTAACGAACACCGCACTGCTGAACTCATCGGCAAAAGGCTGTACAATATCCTCGTTCGATGCGCGAAGTTCGAGCATATATTTTATCTTTTCATCAGAAATACCTGCCTCATCATATATATAACCATCGGGGCCGGAGAGTGTTACAACCTTTGCCCCCAGCTCATTGAGCTTGGTAACAGCGCCCCAGGCAACATTTCCAAATCCCGATACCGCCACGGTTTTACCTTCAAGCGACTGTACCCTGACAGCCAGCATTTCACCCGTGAAATAAATCACCCCAAAGCCTGTGGCTTCGGGCCTTATTAAACTTCCTCCCCAGTTCAACCCTTTGCCTGTTAATATTCCGGTGTTCTCGCAGGTAAGTTTTTTGTACATGCCGTAAAGATATCCGATTTCGCGTGCCCCTACCCCAATATCTCCAGCCGGGACATCAGTTTCAGGACCGATTATTTTCCATAATTCAAGCATAAAAGCCTGGCAAAAACGCATTATTTCCATATCTGATTTGCCTTTGGGCTGAAAATCTGATCCTCCCTTACCTCCACCCATTGGCAGAGTGGTAAGGGCATTTTTAAAAATCTGTTCAAAACCCAAAAATTTAAGAATGCTTAAATTAACACTCGGGTGAAAACGCAATCCCCCTTTATATGGGCCGATAGCATTATTAAATTGCACCCGGTATCCCCTGTTTACGTGTACCCTGCCCTCATCATCCACCCACGGGACTTTGAAAGCCAGCACCCTGTCGGGTTCAATCAGCCTTTCGATTATTCCGGCAGACTCAAAGTGGGGGTTTTGGTTGTAAACATCTACAATAGATTCAAGCACCTCCCTCACAGCCTGATGATATTCAGTTTCCCCGGGATGATTCTTCTCAAGGTCAACCATAATTTTTTCCAGGTCCATAACGCAAATTTTTTATTTTAAATTTGCAAAAAATATCCGATCGGAAGTATGATTTAATTCAGTAATAATGAACATTATTTACAAATATAAACCCAATGGTTCGGAACAATGCAAAATGTTAATTGTTTAAGCCTTTAATATGCTTCATTATAAACTATTGAAGATTAAATATAAATATACCATTGATATACAAGGAATTTTGTAAATTTGATAATACCCGGTAACTATGGTTCAAATGAAATCGAAATTTGCACCGGCAGAAAGAGCCTCAGCGGATATATTGCTGGAGGAAAAAAGTTCTGTTGAGGCAATAACCCAATTCAGGGAGTTACTGAATGCACTGCCATATGTAGCCGCCATTCTTAACAGCCGGCGCCAGATTATCTATTCAAACGACGTGCTGTTAGAAAGCATTGGCAAACATTCTATTGAAGAAATTATCGGAAAGCGTCCGGGTGAAATTCTTTCATGCGTTAATGCCCACCGCGAAGAAGGAGGCTGTGGCACATCGGAGTATTGCAGAGTTTGTGGCGCCGTAAGGGCCATCCTCGAAAGCCAGCAGGTAAAACAAAAGGTTATCAAAGAATGCAGGATTACTTCTTTAATCAACAACGAAGAGGTAGCATCGGATTACATGGTATCAGCAACCCCTTTCAACCTGGAAGGAGAGGATTATATCATACTTACTTTGAGTGATATAAGCCATGAGAAACGCCGAAAAGCGCTTGAGAAAATCTTTTTTCATGATTTAATCAACAAAGCGGGCAGCCTGTCAGGGTTTCTTGATATGTTGAAAAAAGAAAAAGTGCCAGTTCAGTTAAAAGAATACCTCAGGCTTGCGGGCATTATCAGCAATGAACTTACAGAGGAGATACTGACACAAAAATCTTTGCTTGAAGCCGAAAGCGGAGACCTTGAAGTTGATTTCAGGACCAAATCATCACTTGAAATTGTCAAAAACAACGTCAGCCAGATGATTCACCACAACGTGGCTGATAAAAGGAATATTGAAATTGACACTGCTTCTGAAAATATATCTTTTCATACAGATGTATCAATTCTTAACCGCATACTTACCAATATGCTTAAGAATGCCCTGGAGGCAACTCCTGAAAGAGAGAAAATAGTTATTGGCTGCAATAAGCCGGAGAATTATGTTCTTTTCTGGGTGCATAATTTCAGCGAAATGCCGGGCGATGTTAAATTGCAGGTTTTTCAGCGTTCGTTCTCCACGAAAGGAACAAACAGGGGGCTCGGTACATACAGCATTAAACTTTTGGGTGAAAAATATTTAAGAGGTAAAGTATATTTCAGGTCGGAAAAAAATTTCGGAACAAGGTTTTACCTGCAGCTACCTTTAGAACCCCTATCCGGCCTCGCCGGAATTAAGGAACAGAAATGAAAATTTCCCTCAGACAACGCAGGTGACGCAGAAGAAATCAGTGTAAATTATTTTTACGTTATTGCTTCTTCCAAAAATTCAATATCACAATCACTTATTTATAAATTGATTAAAGGGCTTGGTAATCTTTTGAGGTGCTGTGAGAAAAAGTTCCACGCAAAACACGCAAAGTATTTAAATACAAAGTACGCAAAGTTTAAAGGTTATTTACTACTCTATAAATATTATCTTTTAATATTTTTGAGTTAAAATTTATCAACAAACCTAATTTCAATCCGGATAACTTCAGATATGTTAATAACTGGGCATAATGCACCGGGGCTAATGTTTCCACCGCTTTTATTTCTATAATCAGCTTGTTATTAACCAGTAAATCAATCCTGTAACCAACTTCTTGCTTAACTTCCTTGTAAATAAAAGGCATTGGAACCTGTTGCCTGACCTCAAAACCCAACTCTTTTAAATCGTAAGCTAAAGCATTTTCGTATGCAGATTCTAATAACCCGGGGCCGATACTTTTATGGATACTTATTGCAACACCAATTACCTTATAAGATATTTCATTTTCAGTCATTTTCTTTGCGATTTTTGCATTATTTTAATTTTGCGGACTTTGCGTGGAATAAAAATATTAAAAAAAATTGTCCTTTAATACAATATTTAGTAGTTAAACAACTCCTGGTATTTATTCATACATGGCTATTGCATATGTTTTTTGTACTTTTGCAAAAAAACTTTGGCAGGGAGCGAAAAAGTAAGAATAGACAAGTGGCTGTGGGCCGTGAGGGTTTATAAAACAAGAAACATGGCAGCCGAAGCTTGTAAAAAGGGAAGAATACTGGTTAACAGCCAGGAAGCAAAACCGTCGCGCGAGGTGCATACCGGCGATATTGTAGTGATACGAAAGTTACCGGTTATTTATACGTATAAAGTACTCGGCATAACAGAACACAGGCAGTCTGCAAAAGTGGTCAGGGAATACTTCGAAGACCTCACCTCACCCGATGAACTTGATAAACTGAAAATAAAAGACAGCTTTTTTATAAAACGCGACCGGGGTGCCGGACGTCCGACTAAAAAAGAGCGCAGGATACTCGATCATTTAATTGATAATTCAAATAACTGATGCTGATAGCCCGGGAGAAACGAAAATCGAATATTGCCGAATATGTGCTTTACATGTGGCAGATAGAAGACCTTATAAGGGCATACCGCTTTGATATGATACTGATTGAAAAAAATATAATAGACCAGTTTAAGCAACCTGAAAAGGTAAAGGAAGAGCTAAGAAACTGGTATGCCAATATTATAGTTATGATGCACCAGGAAGGCATTAAGGAGAAAGGCCACCTGAAAATGGTGAAAAGCATCATGGCTCAGATGAACGATTTGCATATAAGGTTACTGCACCTTAACAACGATGGACAGTACCTGAATTTTTACAATCAGGCCAAATCAAACATTGAGGCGTTAAAAAGCAAACTCACTGTTTTGAAATACAACGACATAGAAACCTGTCTTGACGGTCTCTACGGGTTATTGCTTATGCGGCTTAAGGGGGTACAAATTGGTAAAGAGACCGAAACCGCCATGCAGACTTTCAGTAACTTATTGGCTTTACTGGCACTCAGGTTTAAGCAAATGGAAGACGGGGAACTGGAGGTCTGAAACCTTGTCGCTTAATATTTATGATAATATCATTCATATAGCTTTCCCGGTATTTATTAACATCAGGACTTACGATTATTCATTCGAATATATCAGTGTATGCAAGTCTTTTAACCATTTATCAATTTTTGCAGCATTGGAATCAAGATTCGTTTTATCCATCATGTCGCTCATTTCACTTAAAATGACGATTTTATATGAATCATTTTCCTGTTTATAACAGTTAAAACTATCTCTCCAAAATCAGCTCTCTTTTGCTCAATCTGAGATATCTCGCCTTTCGCGGCATCAGGAATTAAGTTGATATAATAATCAAGTTCATTTTTATCAACTTGAAAGATCACCGTATCAAACATCTCCACATATTCATTTAATTTATCAGCACTAATCCAAATAATTGAATCCCGGGTTTTGTTTACCCTTACATTATCTATATGCTTACAAATTGGATGGCAATTAAAGTTGTAATTTTTTCAACAGATTAGTTTTCATCTCCACATCAGCAGTTATTGCATAAACAGATATGGTTGCTCCGGATATTGCATCTATGTTTTTATCAACCTCCAAAGATTCAGAACCATCGTGACCAATAAATTGCTTTAACCAACCTTTTGCAGATATTTCCTGACCGTGAGTGGCATGGTAATTGAAAACTTTAACCTTCTGGACAATTTTTCTGGCACCAAAAAGTATAAAGTAATCAAAGTATTCAGAATTGCCTTTATTGGGAATATCGCTTGCAAATGAACAGACGCCTGCGCGGCAACTGTTTACACGACCTACGTAAATATATTGATATTGGCTTATATTGTTTTCTTTAATCAGAAAGTACTTACCGGTTATTCTGTTTGAAGTTTTAACAGAATCTGCCAGTATAATTTCTTCAATATTCGACATATCGGTAATGCCTTCTTTTTGCAAAGTTTTTACAAGCGCTTTGTGTTTAAAATCTAATTCTGCTTGAGCAAAAACGAAACAAGCGCTTAACAAGCTAACAAATAGTAATATTGCTGATTTAAACTTCATATATCTTCATGTTAAAACATCACGCCAACTCCGGCATTAAAAGTCATTTTATATTTATCAGTTGCAGCATCATTTACAAATTGAAAATCGGTTTTTACAACAGCGCCTTTAGTTAACGTTAACGTTAGGCCGGTAGTAATGGCTGTTTTTTCATAGGCCAGGTTTCTACTAATGTTGCTTTCTACTAAATTGTGCATATTAAGATATTCGTATCGCACAAAAGGAACAAGCTGCATCTCTGTTTTTGCCAAACGCAAAACATTGTAACCTGCTTCGGCATAGTACCCGATCATAGATTTACCTAAATCATTTAATGTGCCATCGCTGTCTGCAGTAAACACGTTATAATGTGCAGAGTTTGATAAAGCTGTATAATAGAATTGTCCTCTCAGTTGAAGGCCTTGTAAGTTAAACCTGGCATCAAGGCCTAACATTGAGACTCCAACTACAGAAGAATCTGCCGTTGCGATAGATGCATCATCATTTTTATCAATGCCATCGTAAAGGGTGCTCTGGGTATTTCCAAAATAACCTGAAAGACCAATATTTAATCCACGAAAACCAAAGTATTCAATTTTTCCGGCAAAATTTGGAGAACTGATGTACGACCCGGCACCTTTTTGCCGGGCTTTGCGCAACCCGCTATTTCCACTCAGGTGAGATGAACCATCATACCCGTTAAATCCATTCATTACATAGGCTTGGTATTTTAATGAAGCTGGTAAGATATTTCCTGTGATACCAAATCCGATCTCACGCCAGGTAGTCGGGGCAATATATTGATCAATTAATGGACGCTCTACTCCATTAAAGGTGGCAGGTTCGTGGTACTCGTTGATAATACCCGCAGGCACAAGTAATAAACCACCTCTGAAGTTCATCGAATTATTAAGTTTGTATTGTAAAAATGCTTGCTCTACATAAACTTCTGAAACATGCTCAAACTCTATTTCTGTAACGAATTGTGTTTTTTCATTGAAGTTATATCCGAATAGCATGACCATACGGTGTACATCAAGCTTACCATTATTGTAGGTTGAACCATCTATTGGCTGGTTGTAATGAACTTCACCATAACCACCAAATACTAACTTACCATCTTTTGATAAAAGGTTATCGGCTATATTAGAGTATTGATTGGAAGTATTGTCAGTAGCTTGAGAATAAGCTAAAATAGAAGCCATTGCTATTATTAACAAGAGTATATTTTTCTTCACCATTATATTGTTTTTATGTTATTACAAAATCACAATGCAAAACTATAATGATGATGTGGTGTTTGAAATCCCTATAAGTTGGTATTTTATTTAGAATGTTTCTTAATATGAGTTAGCCTTTCGTGCATTTTATAGTTCTATATATATATTTCCTAAAACCGAATAATTATATAATTGTGATGGAATCCAAACAACTTTATCAAACCCAAAATTCACCCAGCTTTGAATACCAATATTTAACTGTTTATTAATCTTTATCATAATACCTCCCGAGTATGATGGTGACAACAATCCAATTGAAACAGATGGCCTTATCTTATAAGTATTTGGAGCTAAATACCCTATGTGAATTGGAACTGCTAAGTATCCATATTTTTTACCGTTAGTATCTTCAACCTTGGAATATAAAAATCCTGTTTTAAAATAAATTTTCTCATTTGTTCTTGGCATCCAAATATTTGCAATAACTCCACTTTGAAAACAGTAT
>JAWOHT010000233.1:0-27959 GCA_046485045.1 Bacteroidales bacterium | reverse complement strand
ATCGGTTCCGGTGAATGGGACGGAATCCAGCTTGGCCTTGATCTTTTCCCATTCAGGTTGCGCGTATACGAACAGACACTTGTCGAATCCTTTGGTGGCAAAAAGAGGGGTAAGGTCCCATTTGTATTTGTCTGCAATTTCGCTTCGGTCTTTTTGCGCGGAAATGTTAACGGGTAGAAGGTAAAACAGGGTTACCAGCATTAGCGTGTAATTCAGGGCTTTGTTTTTCATAGGATATGATTTTATTGATTGAATGTTATTTTTCTATTTTTGAAAAGATAAAACTATTTAAAAAATTCTTTTCAGAATATGGGGATTTGTCATAAGTAAGAAAAAGTCGCTGTTTTGGTATAATTTATTTTCCCATTGGATTTTTAATAGTATAATGTTGGTTTGGAGATTATTAAAAGTAGTATGTGTTATGTTGACATAAAGTTTGTAAGTAACTAACAGGAATTAATTTAAAATAATTACGTTACCATTTAAAACGTTCATTTGGGTTATTCAAATTTATGAACCTGCCTTACTATTAAGGAGATAAGATGATTGGTGTTTTTTAAACGGGTAGTAAAAACTCACAGGTTTTCATATTTTTACCTGAATTATTTGGTATCCAGGCTTATAACTTGACCATGTATTTGGATCATAATAGTAATATTTCTCAGTCTCATAATAATTATATAAATAAATTGCCAGATAAAGTGTTGTTTCGGGTAAATAATCCATTTCAAAAAGAGGAATAAATATAGAAAAATATGTCATGCCAACTTCGTAAAATAAGTTGTTATAGTTGTATTTATGATCATATTTGGTATTTGAAACATTGTTACTGTCATTTATAAATACAATTATACTATATGATTTAGTTGCGGTAGTAGTACCATTGATATAGAAAGATCCGGCATTTTTTTCAATATCAATCCCTGTAATTTCATAGGTTGGTATTTTATAAAGATTGGCTGTATTTAACAAGCCAGGGTAACCTTCTCCAATAAAATGAATATTCTTGTATGTCTTATTACCAAAGCTATCTTTATTAATTTCAATATTATAAGATTTGCTAACATTTAAACCTGAAATCAGATATTTTCCATTTTCATTGGTGTATGCTGTTTTTGAAGTACCTATTGCAGACACTTTAATATCCTTTCTGTCAAAAATTTCATTTCCATCTTCATCAAATATTCGCACAAATCCCATTACTGCAAATTCAAGGCCTGTTTCTTTTTCCGTGCAGGAAACAATTATAATTGATAATAAAAAAAATAGTAATACTTTCATTCTCTTAAATTCTTAATATCTGTTTTTTATATAAGGTATTTTAAATGAAGCAATATTTGACCCCTGGTTTGAAATATTTGTATAAATCAAATTCCCGGTTTCAATATCCTGATAAGTGTTGTATGAAAATGTAACTGATGGATAAAAAACTATATAAATTGTATTCCCCTCATTATATAAACCTTTATTTATATTAATAGTAATATTATCTCGAAAAGTTGAGTCAGCTTGCACTATTCTAAGTATTTTTTCATCGCTAATTTTATAATTTGTAGCAGAAACATCTGGTTGATCACTTAAAAAATATCTTGCAAAAATATAGGAAGAATTGGCATCAATTTTCAATTTCCCAGTAATTATAGGAGAAATAATGTCAGAATATATATAATTTGTATCTAATTCAACTTTAACATCACTGATTATTGTAGAAGGTGGTTTGTATAACACAACAGGATTGATCCATGATGGAATATTTCCACCCAAAAACTGAAAGCTGTTAATCCTAAATGTTCCAAAACTATCTTTGGCAAACTCCAGGTTATAGATTCCTGTTTTTAAATCGTCAAAGCTAAAAATACCTTCTTCATTAGAGTATATTACCAAGGGAGAAGGCGTACCGGTTATTGTTACTTTAACATTCCCTAAATTATTGCCATTGTTATCCCTTACCCTACCTTTTAATTGGCCTGGTATACCAGTATAGATAATCTCTTTCTGACAGGATATTACTGAATAAAAGATTAACAGTAATACTAAATTCTTTATTTTTATTGTATTCATCAAGAATAAAATGATTATGGAACAATAAATGATTTAACTTCAGACATGGTACCGTAGCCCTGAACTTCACTAATGTCTTGTTCAGGATGATAAATTTGAACCATACTATTGGACCTGCCAATGATCGCAATATTAACAATTGAATTTGTAGGGAAGAGGTTTTTAAAATATATCATGCTTAAACTGTCATTAATCAGATTTTCATTTTCTGTCGAAAAATTAATTGACCAATCATGATGATCATATGAAATATTTTCACTTTTTCCGGCTAATAATCTGAAATTTCTTATGTTGTAATAATTATCCGGCAGGGTATTATTATCTGTAGAATAAGTCCCAGTAACATATATTTTATTATTACCGAACTGAATATCGAAATCTTCAATAAGTATTGAGCATTTTTTACGAAGATGTATTGTCAGGTTGGTTAGGTCATCTAAACCATAGTATTTAAAATTGGTAAGGTAAAAAGGATAGTAACCTTCCTTGGTAAAGGTGAGGTTATAGGTTCCCATTGGTAGATCATCAAGAATACAATATCCGCCGGTATCAGTAAAAAATATTTGCTCAGGAATGATGCCTTCAACAAGAATTTTAACACTGTCGTTATCATCTATTGTAAAATCTAAGTCATTGGTAGTAAATATTTTAATAGATAAATCCCCTTTAAAATCATATTGCCTGGTTTCTTCTGAACAACTTATAACTAAAAGGATTAACAGGATAATTGAAATTCTGCTCATGGTATGATATTGGTTTCTATTGGCAAGATAATGTAGTGCGCTTGTTATTTTAATTAATCGTTCCGAAATATAAAAAAAAATAATTTAGATACAGCATGTATAAACCAGAAATTACTACCTGTGTTGATTATTTATAATATAAGAATGTATCTCCATATATTTAATTATACACTTCATTTCCAAATTATTGCGAAAACCTTTTACCTGCCGTTCATTTGCTGGAGAATAATAATTTGGAACAAAATTTGTTTAATTACAAAGTCCTGACAGAACCTCATGATTGTTAAATATCTTTCGCACACCTGAATCCCACGGCAAAATCAACCCAGTTTGCCGGAAGGCCTTTTCTGTAATAAACCTTTTTACACATATTGCCCGAATGCCAGCTACCGCTTCTTATTACCCTGTTAAATCCCTCAGAGGGGCCAGTGGGATTATTTACAGGACTTGATTTATAATAATTTTCATCATACCTGTCTTCCACCCACTCCCAAACATTGCCATCCATATCATACACTCCCCGGTTATTGGGCGTAAATAATCCTACCTGAACAATTCTGTTATACCAGCTTTCTGAAGGTTTTTTATCTTCAATCCTGGCCAGAGTATCACCTGTCGGATAATCCTTTTCAACCAAACCTCCTCTGGCTGCATATTCCCATTCAGCCTCAGTGGGTAAACGTTTTCCTGCCCACGCGGCATACTTTTTCGCATCGAACCAGCTTACACCTACCACCGGATGTTCGGGATATTTTTCTCCGCATCTGAAAATATCCATATTCCAGAATTCGGGGAGTTTATAGCCGGTTGCATCGCAAAAAGCTTTATATTCCCGGTTAGTGACTTCATGTATATCTATATAGAATGAATCAATGATAACCTTATGTGCAGGACTAAAATCAGCATTAGGTAAATTCTTGCCCATGATAGATTCGCCACCCGGAATCAATACCATACCATTGGGAATATAGGTTTTTGCTTGAATTCCTGATATCAGCAATAATAAAATATAAAAAGAAACGGATTTTAAAATCATAAGCAAACTGTTAAATATTAATAATCAGTTAAATGACACATCTTCATTTCTGAATTGCGATGGTGTATAACCTGTAAATTTTTTGAAAGCCGTATTAAATACCGAAAGTGAGTTAAATCCGTAATCAAAGGCAATACTGGCAATTTTATCTTCTTTATAATCTTTCAATTTTAATGCTTTTTTTATGTCTTTTATTCTGAATGTATTAATATACTCGTTAAAAGTCATATTGGTTCTTTGATTTATAACATGTGATAGTTTATATGTCCTGACATTGATTTTTTCTGCTACTTTCGGTAGTGTTATTTCAGAATCAATATAAAGTTTTGCATGTTCCATAACACTTTGCAATTTTAATAATATTTCATCCTCTTCTTCAGCGGTGAGATTTATATTTTTGTATTTAAGCGTATATTTTATATCTCCCTTTTTTAACCAATACTGCTTTATAACTATGTAAATATTTAGAAAAAATACGATTGTGAAGATTATTATCAATTCAAAAAAATAGAGCTTACTATTAAAAAACAGCAGATTTATCACCATCCATAGAATTACAAAACTTGCATAAAGTGTTTTTATTATGGGCTTTTCAGTTTCGAGGTGTTGGTATTTGGTATTCTCTGTAAAGAGTACTCTCAATTGAAAAAAGATGATAATTAAAAAAACAAGAAAATATAACTGCATTATCCATAACGGTATATGAAAATTAAAAAAATGGCCTGTAAAAGGTGAGAGTGCTGGTATAAACATTAAAAGAACAGTGAATAAGGATGTTTTCTTTCTTAACAATGTTCTAAAATATAATAATAAAAGCGGGCCAAAAGAAAAAAATGCAGCTTTGCAGGAGTATAATACAATAAAACTTGGCAATTCCCATTTGTGGCGGTAATTAATTAACAGGCCGTAACTCAGTTTTATGCTTATTGCAAGCAACAGAAATATAAGAATTCTATTGATTTTTGGATTTCCTTTATTTGTAAAAAAAAGTAAAAATACCGCCACCGACAAGCAGTTAATTATTGCAGTAGTTGCCATTGCAATCTGAATAATTCTATTTACCTCCATACCATTCCTAATTACCAAATTGTTAAAACAATTCAAATTTTTGAAGGATGAATATCCTTTTTTACTTACAGATTATCAATATTGAACCTTAGTATTATTAGGATTTGGTAAATATAAAAAAAGTCCCTGTTAAACCTATAGTAATTTTTTACTGTTTTATTATTTAAAGTTCGATACGGTCTCACTGCCCCAAAACTGATCAAAAGCATCTATTATATCTTTAACACAGCCTGCTTGTAGGATTGGTTTTTATGCTTAATTAAAACATGATATAGTCCGTTTTTTTGTTGTTTCATGTCAAGTATGCATTGTTGTTCACTTATATTTTTGATGATACTTTTTCTCAAAACTGTTTTTCCTGAAATATCAATCACCTCAATAACAAATTCTCCCAATGCGCTGTTTTTCATATCTATGGTTAATTTCTCATTAACAGGATTAGGATATATGTAGAAAGACTTTTGCATATCCAGGTCTATACTGCTTACTGTCCATAATGTCGAATCAAAGTTTAAAATCTTACAATTAAGATATTTGTCGTATATCATTAGCTGGATCAAGGAATCAACTGCGCCGTTCCCGCTGATATCAACCACTACATTATCATACCCGCCAATGATATCCTTGCTGAATATTTTCTGATCAATAACCAGTTCAATTTTAAGAATTTCCTCATTCACCGCTGGATTAACTGCGAAGTGAACCAAATTATTATTTAAAGCCAGGAAATCAACTGTTGCATCCGGCGGATTGTTATCATTGAACTTTGGAGTGGTTCCTGACCAGTGGTTAAACGATTTTTTAATTGTGTTAACCTCCGGCCCTAACACCCTGATATATTTGGGATCAACACATCCGGCAGTATCATTGTGCAGATATACCAAATGGCTTACTTTAGATGGATCATAACTCATAATCAATGATGCAATTGCATCTACAGCCACTGCATCCTTGCCCGCAATTATAAGTCTCATATTTTTTTGGGCGGCGGTAAGCGAGGCAGCCTTTTCGGCAACAGGACCGTAATCATTTCCCTGCAATCCTTCCATTATCGTATAATCAACAGGTCTGCATAAGTAAAAATCATGAATAAACTTATGCAGATTAGTGTAGTTCTTGTGATCTATCCTGTTTTTCACATACCTGTGGTTATCACCCGGTGCGCCGCCATATATGTTTTGTGGTGTGGCACCTATTCCGACATTTTTTACCGAACCTGTTACCGAAGTCATTGAATGGTTTTTAAGTACCGGCAGACTTATTAAAACATCTGACTGGTAATAAATTTTATTCAGGTAAAACTCGCTGGTTTTGTTTGGCTTAAGTGTGTTAGGGTATAAAGCTTTTCCGGCTGGTAATACTACTTTTACTAATTTATCTGAGTTCCACTCTTCCCATCCTCCACTATGTTCTTCAAGAAATATAAAGTCTGTAACACCTGGTATATTTTCATGTGTGTACTTTAGATGTTCCATATTTTTTCTGGAGGTGCCATCGGCAGAACCTTCAAGAATATACACATTTCCATTTGGATTCAATTCCCTGACAAGTTTTACTACGGCCTTTACCACCCTCCAGTCAGTAACCATTCCGTTGTTTTCAGAAGGAACAAGCTTTCTGGTATTTGACCAGTCGGTAGTCGAGACAATATTGGGTTTAATAACTACCGAGATATTGTCTTTTATTAAACCGTTAAATTCACCTGTTTTATTGACCGCTTCCCTGATCATTGATTCTATTTCATCATAACCAATATCTGGAGCGTTTTCTTTATCTGATTTTACAATGGAAACTACAGCCCGTGGCGCTGAAAGATTATTTTCCTGGGTTAACTGAAATTGAGCCAGGGCAGGTGCCCTTTCCTCTAAGAAGATTTGCATGCTTTGCCTTGCGTATGTTTCAACTGATGGAAGGATGTACCAGGAAACTATGAATGTAATTGTTCCTGTTAAAAACAATATGAATGACATGCCATATCTCGAACCCAAAATTTTTTCCCTGGCTTTTTTAAATGAAAAAAATGAAATTAATGATCCTGTGAGCCATACTATAAAACCTGTTGCAACAGGAAATGCGGCACGCTGACATGGGTAGGCCGCCCTGCTGGGTTTAGGTATTACCCTGATTAAAAACCAGATTAATGAAACCAAACCGATAATAATGAGAAGGGATTTATTCCTGAGTTTCAGAAACTTTTTAGGTGCTTTCATCGTCATTACTTTTTTGTTTTAAAATTTGGTTAAATTTAATTTCAAAAAATAAATTGGGCTTTTGGATTTATAAATCAGAAAATGATTTCTGTGATTATGCAGATTTTTTTTCAGATTTTTAGCTGACAGGGTTAAAATGTACCTCCATAATCCAAATTCTGCACTTCACCCACAAATCATTGCGCAAATAATATAATCGAAGTTCATTTGCCGATGAATCAATTTTTAATTAAACAATGAAAAGGTTATTTACGATTATAGCATTGTTGGGTGTTGCCCCTAACATGTGGTCACAGGAACTTACACAAAAAGTCAGGGGGAAAGTCATTGACCGGCAGACACAAATGCCCGTTATCGGCGCCAATGTGTTTTTACCGGCTACAAACCCTGTTATCGGCACTATTACTGATGAAGAAGGCAGTTTTAAGCTTGAGAAAATACGCGTCGGGCGCCATACCCTTCAGGTAAGTTGCATGGGATATAACAGTGTCACAATTCCCAACATCATCGTCACTTCTGCAAAGGAGGTTGTTCTTGAAATCGAAATGGAAGAGATTGTCAGCCAGCTTGAAGAGATTGTGGTTACAGCCCGCCAGAAAAAAGACCCATTAAACAAAATGGCCGCCATAAGCGCGCGCTCCTTTACCGTGGAAGAAACCGGCAGGTTTGCCGGTGCCCTGATGGACCCTGCAAGAATGGCAACCGCCTATGCAGGAGTGATTGCAGCAAGCGACCAGCGAAACGATATCATCATCAGGGGAAATTCACCGCTGGGATTGCTGTGGAAACTTGAAGGTGTCAATATCCCCAATCCAAGTCATTTTGCCAGCATAAGCACAACCGGCGGAGGAATAAGTATGTTGAACAACAATAATCTTTCAAATTCTGATTTTTTTACCGGCGCATTTCCGGCTGAATATGGCAATGCACTGGCAGGTGTATTCGATTTAAGACTGAAAAGAGGCAATGATGAAAAATACGAAAGCATGGTTCAGATTGGAGCTACCGGACTGGAACTTGGGCTGGAAGGACCTTTCCCGGGAAATAAAAAAGGCTCATACATCGCCAATTACCGGCTTTCAACAATTGGTATTATCAACGCAATGGGTATAGTTGACAATAAAGATTTACCTGCCATACCCAAATTTCAGGATATTACATTTAAGGCAGATTTCCCAAACTCATCCAGATTTGGAAAGTTCACGTTGTTTGGTATAGGTGGTACAAGTACCATTGATGTAGTTTTCAGGCCCGAAGATATGGAACCTGACGGATACCTGGATATAGAAAACCAGAACCATTACACCGACTGCCGTACCGGCGTGCTGGGATTATCAAATACCTTCCGAATATCTGATAACAGCTGGATTAAATCAACCATTGCGGTTACAGGCAGCGAAAGCGTGGTGGTCTCTGACACCACCCTCACACAGGATGAAGTAAAGCTGATTGGCAGAAACAGAGCATCGGAGGTAAAATATATCTTCACTGCAATGATGAAAAACAGGGTAAACAGCCGCAATAATATTGAGAGCGGGATAAATATCAATTATGTAAAGTTCAGTTACCTCGACAGCATGTACCTGGGTGAGTCCGTTGACAGGTACCATGTATGGCACGACCTGGAAGGGAATACCACCTTATTTGAAGCTTATTCGCAGTGGCAGCATAAATTCAGCGACAACCTTGTATTGAATACCGGTGTGCATGGCCAATATCATGACTATAGCAGCAAATATGTTATTGAGCCAAGACTGGGTTTTAAATGGACCGTGAAAAATAACCATGTGTTCAGCATCGGAACAGGATTACACAGCCAGGCACAACCTTTTTTATTCTATATCTATCAGACCGGGACCAGCCCGGGCAGCTTTAGTAATACAAACCGTAATCTTGACTTTACCAATAGTTTACATTGCGTTGCCGGCTATGATCATCATTTTCTAAAAGATTTCAGGATAAAGTCTGAAATTTATTATCAATACCTTTATGATATTCCGGTAGAGAGCCATTCTTCTTTGTTCTCAATGGCTAATGTGGGAGCTGAATTTACCATGCCTTTTGCCGATAGTCTTATTAATAAAGGTACCGGAGAAAACTATGGTTTGGAGCTAACACTGGAAAAATTCTTCAGCAAAAACTATTATTTTCTGATAACTACTTCGCTGTTTCAATCAAAATACACAGGAAGCGACGGTATAAAAAGGAATACAGTATTCAACAGCAATTATACACTCACTGCATTGGGAGGAATTGAACTGAACATGTCGAAAAAATCAATATTCATCACAGATGCAAGAATTACATTAGTAGGAGGCAGGAGGTATATACCAGTTGATCTCCTTGCATCACAGAATGCAGGGTATGCCATTTATAAGAACGAACTTGCATATAAACAAAGAGTGAAAGATTATTTCAGGTTTGATTACAAGATTGGTTTCAGGTTTAACCGCCAAAAAGTATTTCACTATGTGGTGATAGATATTATGAATGTCCTGAACACAAGAAATGTATTTCAGAAGGTGTACAATCCTAAAACCAATGATATTTATGATGTTTATCAGTATGGTATAATACCGAATATATTTTACAGGCTTGAGTTCTGACAGAAACGCAATTGGCCTGACTATTGCATTCTTAACCTTATTTCTCTTAACTTTAAAAAATTAATTCTGACTTTGTAACCAAACCATGAACAAGACACTCAGAAAATATCTTATCAGGATTTTTGCCGCTGTTATCATACATCTGATGATAAAAATTTTCGATGAGACTTTCAGGGAAAGAATTTTTGTTTTCGACCAGCGCGGTGTTTTGTTCCTTGTCTTTTTTATTTCTTTTACCCTTATTGTCTGGGAAGCAGGCGATGTAATTTACAGGTATTCTGTAAGAACTATTCTGAGAAAATACGAGATCATAAAGCAGGTAACATTGCTAATGATGATTTACCTTGTTTATGGGGTTTTGGTAATGGTGCTTTTTACGGTATCATACTCGTTGTTTGATTTGTGGCTTTTTGATTTACCCCATTATGGCCATCCCACACAGTTTTTCGATTTTGATGCAAACCTGGGTATGTATATTGCCTATGTAGGCGTGCTGGTGTTTATCGGACAGATTTATGTTTTTAACCATTGGAAGAAAGAACGACTGATGTCTGAACAGTTGCAGAAGGAGAATTTCCAGGCAAAATTTGAGGCGCTGAAAAACCAGATTGACCCGCACTTCTTTTTTAACAGCCTGAGCGTGCTTACAACACTTGTCTACAAAAACCAGGATCTGGCTGCCGAGTATATCAATCAGTTATCAAAAATATACAGGTATATACTTGATAAGCGGGACGAGATTCTTGTGCCGCTGAATGAAGAGCTTACCTTTCTTGATTCCTATTTTTTTCTGATTAAAATAAGACACGAAGAACATATCATGTTTAAAAATGAATTGAGCGAAGAAACTAAAAATGCGTGTTATCTGCCTCCGAATACCTTGCAGATGCTAATTGAAAATGCCATCAAACACAACCAGTTTTCAGATGAAGAACCACTGGAAATATCTGTTTCAGAGAATAAGAATTTTCTTATTATTGAAAACACATTAAAGAGAAGAAAGCAGTTGGAATCAACTTTAAAAATAGGGCTCGAAAACATTAGAAAACGTTACGAACTGCTGGGTGCAGCAAAGGTGACAATTGAAGAAAGTGAACACAAGTTTATTGTAAATGTACCTAAACTTGGAAAAGGAATTTATGAATATACTGATATTCGAAGATGAAAGGTTGAATGCCGAACGGCTGGCTGAGCTTGTGAAGCGTTACGATTACTCCATAGCGATTTCGGCAGTAATCGATTCGGTAAGACATGGAGTGGAGTGGTTTACACATAACGCTCCCCCTGATTTGATATTAATGGATATCAGGCTTGCGGACGGGTTGTCATTCGAACTTTTTGAGAAAGTAAACATAGAATCACCCGTTATCTTTACTACTGCTTATGACGAATATGCCATTAAGGCATTTAAGGTAAATAGTGTGGACTACCTGGTTAAACCCATTGATTTCAACGAACTAAAAACAGCCATAGATAAATATAAAAAGTTTAAAAAACCCTTGCCCGCAGCATTTATTGAATCGGTATCAGGCCGTTTGAACGAACAGTATAAAAAACGTTTTCTTATAAAAATTGGCGACCAGTTAAAACATGTACAAACAGCCGATATTGCTTATTTTATCTTTGAAGACGGGATGGTAATGGCTGTTACAAAGGGCAAATCTTCCCTCCCCATGGATTATTCACTTGACCAGCTTGAACAAATGCTCGACCCGCAAGATTTTTTCAGGTTGAACCGTAAAGTTATTGCCAATATCAACGCCATCGCCAGAATTCATGCTTATTTCAACGGCCGTTTAAAGATTGAGTTGAATCCTCCTGTAAAAGAAGACATCATTGTAAGCCGCGAAAAAACAGGGAAGTTTAAAGAGTGGATGGGGGGATGAAATCAAACACCACCAGCCTCTTATCTCACAACCCTCGCCCCACCGCCTTTCATCAGTTTTTCTACTTCCTGAAGCGATGCCATTGAGGTGTCGCCCGGGGTAGTCATGGCCAGTGCGCCATGCGCAGCGCCATATTCCACTGCCTGCTGTGCATCCCCGGTCGTTAAAAAACCATATATCAGTCCCGAGGCGAAGCTGTCGCCGCCACCTACCCTGTCGTATATTTCCAGGTCGTCACGAAGGGTGGCTTCGTGAAATTCACCATTCGCCCAGCATATTGCCCCCCAGGAGTTTACAGTGGCTGTTTTAACAGTGCGAAGGGTTGTGGCTACTACCTTGAAATTCGGATAGGCTGCCACAGCCTTGTTTATCATTTTCCTAAAACTTCCCGTATCGAGTTTCGAGAGGTTTTCATCTACTCCTTCCACTTCGAAACCGAGCGATGCGGTAAAATCTTCTTCGTTACCAATCATTACATCCACATATTTTGCAAGCTCTTTGTTCACCTCCCTGGCTTTATCCTGTCCACCGATAGATTTCCATAAAGAAGGCCGGTAGTTCAGGTCGTACGAGATAATGGTGCCATATTTTTTGGCTGCTTTCATCGCTTCGAGTATCACATCGGGGGCTGTTTCAGAGAGTGCTGCATAGATGCCGCCGGTGTGCAGCCAGCGTGCGCCATCTTCTCCAAAGATTTTTTCCCAGTCAATGTCGCCTTTTTTTAATTGCGATGCGGCTGTATTGCCCCTGTCGGAAACACCCAGTGCACCCCTAATACCGAATCCGCGCTCGGTGAAGTTAAACCCGTTTCGCACGTTTCTTCCAATACCATCATAAGGAATCCACCTAATATAACCTGTATCTACCCCACCCTGCATGATAAAATCTTCAACCAAACGGCCGATATCATTATCTGCAAACGCGGTAACCACCGAGGTGCGTAACCTGAAGCACTTGCGCAGGCCACGGGCCACATTGTATTCCCCGCCGCCTTCCCATACCTTAAATTCGCGTGCGTTGCGTATCCTGCCATCGCCCGGGTCAAACCTGAGCATTATTTCTCCAAGCGATATCTGATCGTACTTACATGTTTCGGCCGGTCTTAAATTCAATATTGCCATCTGATTGTATTTTAAATTAATTTTTTTGGTTTAAGCTATACAAGAATAAACTATGTTTCAAGCAATCATTCCTTACTTTTCTGCTTACAAAATTATACAAACATGGTTCAGGTGCAACTAAAAGTTTAGAACAAAACATATAAAATCTGAATATCAGAGCCCCAACTTTAAAAATACTTGTCAATACAAAATAAAATAGTAGCTATCTTTATACATTAAGAAAAAAGTATGGACAACCCGAAACAACATGCGATAAATTTTGCTTCGCTCTTTATCTACCTGGCGTTTCTTATTCTTGCAGGCTTTATATTAAAAACCCAGGGTTTAGACCCGAGAGATCTGGCAATCAGGGAAATTGTCGTACTGGCACTTGCCTCATACAGGTTAACCCGGATACTTGTATTCGAGAAAATTTTAAAGTTCCTGAGAGATTTTGTCAGGTCAAAGAAAAATGTTTCTGCATTAAATACTGTCAGGTATATTATTACCTGTCCATGGTGTGCAGGGGTATGGGTCACCCTGGTAATTGCCGTGCTCTATTTTCTTGTCCCCTATGGGGTTTTTCTGGTATATATACTTGCCATTTCGGGGGTAGCCTCTTTTCTGGTTTTGCTTGCAAACCTGCTGGGATTGAAAATTGAAGAAAAACAAGCCGCTGTGCATCCGAAAAGAAAAGAGTAACCTGAATTACTAAACTGATTCACCTTAGTACCCTAATCTTGTACTCTACGTCAACCTTACCTTTGGTAATGTCGTTTAATTTGCCTTTAAGGAGTTTTTTCTTCAGGGCTGAAAGGTGATCAATAAAAAGGATGCCTTCGAGGTGATCATATTCATGCTGAATAACCCTTGCTTTAACCCCCTGGTATTCTTCATCGTGAAGTTGCCAGTTTTCATCATAATATTTAATCTGTATTTTAGATACCCTGTTAACATCTTCATGTATATTTGGCAGGCTTAGACAACCTTCGTTGAATGTTACTATTTCACCATCGGTGCTTATGATCCTGGGATTGATAAAAGTCTTTTTAAAATTTTGAAAATCAGGATTTTTATCATCAAGCTCGGCAGTGTCAATCACAAACAATCTTACAGATTTTCCGATCTGGGGCGCTGCAAGTCCAACGCCATCAGACTCATACATTGTCTCCCACATATTGGCAATAAACTGTGTAAGGCCGGGGTAATCACGGTCTATATCAATTGCTTTTTTTCTGAGTACAGGAGAACCATAAACTACTATTGGATAAACCATAATTCTAATTCAATATTTAACCTGTTTTACCGTATATCAGTCTTTCTTCCGTCCAGATATGATTGCAGGATGATTGCAGCACTTATTTTGTCAACCATCGCTTTGTCCTGGCGCTGTTTTTTCTTTAAGCCCGCATCAAGCATAGCCTGAAATGCCAGTTTTGAAGTAAAACGCTCATCTGTCAATATAATTTTTTTTTCGGGAAAAGTTTTTTCAAGCTTTTTCACGAAAGGGTTAATATATATAACACTTTCAGAGGGTTGGTTGTTCATTTTTTTAGGATAACCGATCACAATTTCATCTACCGGCTCTTTGTCGAAATAATCATTAAGAAAGGCAAATATTTCATTCGTGGCAACGGTCTGCAGCGGTGAAGCAAAGATTTGCATCAGATCGGTTACTGCTACGCCCACTCTCTTGTTGCCATAGTCTAATGCAATAATCCTTCTCAATTTTAATTTGGTTTAAATAAGAACAAAATTAAAAAAAAAGCGGCAAAACGCCGCTTTTTTATCTATGTAATGGTTAATAACTTACTTGGAGTAATCCATGTTAGCTAAACGCTTATAGCTGTTGAACCTCCATTTTGCATTTTCTTCGGCTGCAGCAAATAGTACTACTGCATCTTTCGGGAAAGCCTTTTTCAAAGAGGTATACCTAACCTCACCGCCAAGGAAATCCTGGAATTTAGTCCAGTCTGGTTCTTTGGAGTCAAGCTCGAAAGGATTTTTAGCTTCTTTTTCCAACTGCGGATTATACCTGTAAAGGTGCCAGTAGCCTGATTCAACAGCGAGTTTCATCTCTTCCTGCGACTTGTCCATACCCTCTCTCAGACCATGATTGATACAGGGTGAGTAGGCAATGATAAGTGAAGGGCCGGGGTATGCTTCTGCTTCGCGGAGCGCTTTAAGAAACTGGTTCTGGCTGGCACCCATCGCTACCTGGGCTACATAAACATAACCGTAGGTCATGGCCATTGCGCCAAGGTCTTTTTTCCTCACACGTTTACCCGAGGCTGCAAATTTTGCCACTGCACCTATAGGTGTTGATTTAGACGATTGGCCTCCTGTATTTGAATATACTTCGGTATCAAGAACCAAAACATTGATGTCTTCGCCCGAAGCAAGCACATGGTCCAGTCCGCCATAGCCAATATCGTATGCCCATCCGTCGCCTCCAAATACCCACACCGATTTTTTAATGAGGTATTGTTGCAGGTCAAGTATCTGCTTTGCAATGGGGTCTTTCTCTTTTGCAAGCTGGTTTACGACTTTTACTGAAGCAATTTTAGAAGCACCGGCATTATTCATGCTGTCAATCCATTCCTGAAAAACTGCTTTGGTGTCGGCAGAAAGGTTCGTGTTATTGGCAATGGCATCTGCCATAAGTCTTTCAATTCTTTCACGTAGTTTTTTTACCCCCAGTGCCATACCATAGCCATATTCGGCATTGTCTTCAAACAAAGAGTTTGCCCATGCCGGCCCTTTTCCTTCCTTATTAGTACAATAAGGGGTTGAAGGAGCCGATCCGCCATAGATAGAAGAACAACCTGTTGCATTTGCCACAATCATTCTTTCACCATAAAGCTGGGTAATGAGTTTAATATAGGGAGTTTCACCGCATCCTGCACAAGCACCTGAATACTCGAACAGTGGTTGAGCAAACTGGCTGTTTTTAACCGATTTCTCAATTTCGATATTTTCTGTTTTGTAAGAAACTTTTTCCGAAATATAATCCCAGTTGGTTACTTCTTTTAATTGTTCATCAAGAGGTTTTAATACAAGTGCCTTTTCTTTTGATGGACAAACGTTGACACATACTCCGCAACCGGTACAATCCATTGGGCTTAATTGAAGCCTGTATCTCAATCCTTCATATCCTTTACCTTTAATCTCAAGTGTTGCAAGACTTTCAGGAGCGCCTTTGATCTCTATTTCAGTCATAAGAAATGGCCGGATACATGCATGAGGACATACAAAAGCACATTGATTACACTGGATACAGTTTTCAGGTATCCATTCAGGCACGTTCACAGCGATTCCGCGTTTTTCGTAAGCGGTTGTTCCGGACGGAAATGTTCCGTCTTCCCTGCCAGAAAATGCACTGACTTTCAGGGAGTCACCTTTCAGGTTATTAATTGGTTCAACAATATTCAGGATGAAGTCGGGAATATTTTTCCTTGTTTCTTTCCTGATTTTACCCTCCAGTTTTGCCCATTCAGCAGGTACTTCAATCTTTTCTATATCTCCGCCACGGTCTACAGCAGCATGGTTCATTTTTACAATCTCTTCACCTTTACGGCCAAATGTTTTTACGATAGCTGTTTTCATATCTTTTACAGCATCTTCATATGGTATAACATTGGCAATTTTGAAGAATGCAGATTGCATTATGGTGTTGGTCCTGTTTCCAAGCCCAATTTCCTGTGCTATTTTGGTGGCATTAATAATATAGAACTGAATATTATTTTCAGCAAGATATTTTTTCATATGGTCGGGAAGCTTAGTGGGGGTTTCTTCCGCATCCCATATACTGTTAAGCAAAAATGTGCCGCCTTTTTTCAATCCTTTCAGTATGTCGTATTTCTGAAGATATGCAGGCACATGGCATGCCACAAAATCGGGGGTATTCACTAAATATGGCGAACGTATTGGCTTGTCTCCAAACCGGAGGTGCGAAATAGTAACGCCTCCTGATTTCTTTGAGTCATAAGCAAAATATGCCTGGGCATATTTGTCGGTGTTTTCGCCAATAATTTTAATAGAGTTTTTGTTTGCTCCCACAGTACCATCAGATCCAAGTCCATAAAATTTGCCTTCGAAAGTTCCTTTGTGTGAGATGCTTATCTCGGTTTTAAGGGGAAGCGAGGTATAAGTTACATCGTCGTCTATACCTACTGTGAACCTGTTTTTGGGATTAGATGATTCCAGGTTTTCAAAAACAGCCACAATCTGCGCAGGGGTAGTGTCTTTTGAACTCAGCCCGTATCTGCCGCCAATAATTACAGGTGCATTTTTTACTTCAAAGAAGGCATTTCTTATATCAAGATATAAAGGCTCTCCTTCGGCCCCGGGTTCTTTAGTCCTGTCGAGCACGGCAATGCGTTTTACCGACGCAGGCAGTATGTTGAACAGGTATTTCGATGAGAAGGGACGGTAAAGGTGTACCGTGACAACACCCAGTTTCTTGCCATGAGCGTTAAGGTAATCAACTGTTTCGCGAATAGTGTCGGTAACAGAGCCCATTGCGATAATTATATTTTCTGCGTCAGGAGCCCCGTAATAAACGAAGGGATGGTATTCACGTCCTGTTATTTTGGCAATTTCCATCATGTAATGCTCTACCATGTCGGGTACCTGATCATAGAATTTATTAGCTGCTTCCCTGGATTGGAAATAGATATCAGGATTCTGTGCCGTGCCCCGGGTAACCGGATGCTCCGGGTTCAACGCCCTGTCCCTGAATTCCTGTAAAGCTTTATAATCAATTAGTTTTGCGATCTCGTCCATCGGATGGGCCTCGATTTTTTGAATCTCAGCCGACGTCCTGAAGCCATCGAAAAAGTGAAGGAAAGGAATCCTTGATTTAATGGCCGTGAGGTGTGCGACAGATGCAAGGTCCATAATCTCCTGTACACTGCTTGTGGCAAGCAATGCAAACCCGGTTTGTCTGGCGCTCATCACATCACTGTGATCGCCGAAGATTGATAACGCTTGTGCTGCAAGGCTCCGTGCCGATACATGAAATACAGCCGGTAATAATTCACCCGATATCTTGTACATATTGGGTATCATCAACAATAATCCCTGAGAAGCAGTATAGGTAGTGGTAAGTGCGCCCGATTGAAGCGACCCGTGCACTGCACCTGAAGCTCCGCCTTCAGACTGGAGTTCTGCTACTTTAACTGTTTCACCAAAAAAGTTTTTCTTGCCCATAGCAGCCCATTCGTCCACATTTTCTGCCATAGTAGAGGAAGGTGTAATGGGGTAAATTGCTGCGACTTCGCTGAACATATATGCAACATAAGAGGCTGCATAATTGCCGTCACAAGTGATATAATTCTTCTTTTGTGCCATAATATACTTATAATTAATATTTTATAACTCTCTGGAAAATAAAAAGTACAAAATTATAAAAATCAACTGTTTTTTTTACTGTTTTTTACCACCATACACTAATTCATATTCATTACAAATAAGGCAAAGAATATAAATTTTGAGGGGAAGTTTTCCAGGTGTTAGTTTTATAACAATATACTTTTTGTCTGCTTTAACGAAAGTAGTAAAAAAAAGTTTTACCTGACAATGATCATTCGTGCCTGAATATTTTTATTGCAAAATTGATACCGGTTCAGCGGACCAATTTAATTCTCCAAGCTGGTCATTCACCATTCATTGAAAGCAGAAATTCCTCGTTGGTATCGGTTTTTGTAAGTCTGTCGCGCAAGAACTCCATTGCTTCAACCGAGTTCATATCGGTAAGGTACTTTCTTAAAACCCATATCTTATTAAGGAAACTTTTTTCGATAAGCAGGTCTTCACGCCTGGTGCTCGAAGCAGTAATATCCACGGCAGGATAGGTTCTCCTGTTTGCCAGCTTTCTGTCGAGCTGAAGTTCCATGTTGCCTGTTCCTTTGAATTCTTCAAAAATAACATCGTCCATTTTCGAACCGGTTTCGGTAAGTGCAGTGGCAATGATTGTTAAAGAACCCCCGTTTTCAATATTTCTGGCAGCGCCAAAGAATCTTTTTGGTTTATGCAGGGCATTTGAATCTACACCGCCCGACAGCACCTTACCGGAGGCTGGGGCTATGGTATTATATGCTCGTGCAAGCCTGGTGATGGAATCGAGAAGTATTACTACATCGTGACCGCATTCTACAAGCCTTTTTGCCTTTTCAAGCACAATATTCGATACCCTTACATGCCGCTCTGCCGGCTCATCAAAAGTTGAAGCAATAACTTCGGCTTTTACATTCCGGGCCATTTCGGTAACTTCTTCGGGTCTTTCATCAATCAGCAGAATAATGAGGTATGCCTCGGGATTATTGGCTGCAATAGCATTGGCTATATCCTGGAGCAAAATAGTTTTACCGGTTTTGGGTTGTGCAACAATTAATCCGCGTTGTCCTTTTCCGATAGGTGAAAACATATCAACAACCCTTACGCTGAGGTTGGCTTTCTGTCCGGGCCCTATGAGTGTATATTTTTCATTTGGGAAAAGAGGGGTAAGGTAATCAAAAGGTACCCTGTCGCGAATATAATCGGGACTTCTTCCATTTATCTCTTCGACTTTAATGAGCGGAAAATATTTTTCGCCTTCCTTGGGTGGCCTGATGGTACCCCTGACAGTGTCGCCGGTTTTAAGGCCAAAAAGCTTGATCTGCGACTGGCTGACATATATGTCGTCTGGTGAGTTGAGATAATTATAGTCAGATGACCGCAGAAAGCCATATCCATCGGGCATGATTTCCAAAACGCCTGATGCGCTGACAATTCCATCAAACTCAAGAGGTTTTTCGACATTACTCTTTTCCAAGGGTCTGAATTTTCTTGGTTCATCTGTTTTAACAACCGGTTCGGGAGCCGGAGCCGGTTCTATATGTGGAGTTTCAGCATCCATAACAACTGGCTCGTGTGTAACAGAATAATCTTCGGTTGCAGGGGGAATTATCGGGTCATCATCTCCACTGTCATCAATAATTAATTCAGGCAACCGCTCTATATTAGATTTATGAAGGGCATCTACTTCTTCAATGGTTTTGTCGAGTATCTCATCTTTGCTGTCTTTTCTTAAATGCCTTTTTCTTCTTCTTTTTTCAGAATTCTGGCTTTCATTGTCGAAAGTGTCAGATGAAGTGACTTTTTCAATCCTGGGTTTCACTAACGGCCTGGACTCTTTTGTTCTTGCCTCTGTGGTTTCAATTGCCTGCTGGTCTAAAATCTTATAGACAAGATCTTGTTTCCTGAGATACTCAAACTTTTTGATATTCAATTGTTTGGCAATTTCTCTTAACTCAGGAACAAGCTTTTTGTTAAGTTCTAATATATCATACATAATTTAAAGAAAAATTTTAATCATTAAAGGAAGTAATATCTTGTATTAATTCTTATTTACCTTTATTATTTGGGAATAATAAAAACCTTCAACAAGGAATTTGCCACTAAAGCGTTAGGAATTCTAATTCAGAAAAATCTTTGCAAGTATAAGGATTAAGTAAGAATTACACAAATAAAAAACAAATTATTTTCAAATAAGTATTTTATTAAAAAAATTCATAATTTTAACAATAACTTGATTCAAGCGCTTTGATAAAGTGCTGAAACTCCGGGAGAGTATTGATATTATTATGGGTTTACTAACAAGAAGATTTTATTTTAATGATACTGTTTATTAATTTATGAACTCAACCCTATTTTCAATGACTACTAACTCCCTCTCTTATGAGACAACTCAAAATTATTAAGCAGGTTACCAACAGGGAAACCCCTTCGCTTGATAAGTACCTTCACGAAATAGGCAAGGTAGACCTTATTACTGCAGATGAAGAGGTTCAGTTGGCCCGGAGAATAAAAGCCGGTGATGACTTTGCAATGCAGCGCCTGGTAAAAGCAAACCTAAGGTTTGTGGTTTCTGTGTCTAAACAATACCAGAACCAGGGATTAAGCCTGCCTGATTTAATAAACGAAGGAAATCTGGGGCTGATAAAAGCTGCTCAGCGATTTGATGAAACACGCGGTTTTAAGTTTATTTCGTATGCAGTATGGTGGATCAGGCAGTCTGTTTTGCAGGCGCTGGCCGAACAGGCAAGAATAGTAAGGTTGCCCCTGAATAAAATTGGCTCTATCAACAGAATAAATAAAACATTTTCTGAGCTTGAACAGCTTTTTGAAAGAGAACCCTCAATACAGGAGATTGCCGATGCAATGGAGGTTGCCCCCGACGATATTAAAGCAGCTCTTAAAAGCGCCGGCCGGCATGTTTCAATGGATGCACCCCTGATGCTTGATGAGGAAGTAACCCTGTACGATGTAATTTTAAGTAAAGACAGCCCCAGTCCGGATAATGGTTTGCTTACAGAATCGCTAAGAAAAGAAATAGAACGGGTGCTTTCAACGCTTACTTACCGCGAGGCAAATATCCTGCGCCTTTACTTCGGTTTAAACGAAAAACACCAGCACACCCTCGAAGAAATAGGAGAAGAATTTAATCTTACCAGAGAAAGGGTAAGGCAAATCAAAGAAAAAGCGATTAAAAGGCTTAAAAGCGCTAAAAGGTGCAGAAACCTGAAGACTTACCTGGGTTAAAACAACAAGCAATAACTTACATAAAATGAGGGAACGTTGATAAATTTCCTCTTTTTTATATTAATAAAACCTATTTTTGAAAAAAGATATGGAATGAAAAGATATTTAGCACCCTCTCTTTTAGCTGCCGATTTCGGAAACCTTCGTGATAATATCATAATGGTAAATAAAAGTGACGCCGATTATTTTCATTGTGATATAATGGATGGTGTTTTTGTGCCCAATCTTTCATTTGGGTTTCCAGTGCTGGAACACATCAAAAAACATGCTGAAAAGCCTTTGGATGTACACCTTATGATTATAGAGCCTGAAAAATATATCAGCCGTTATAAACAAGCAGGGGCTGATATACTCACAGTGCACCTTGAAGCATGTAATCATCTGCACAGGGTATTGCAAGAGATAAAATCAGAAGGAATGATGGCAGGGGTTTCAATTAACCCGCATACTTCGGTTAAGCTTCTTGAGAATATTCTCACACAAGTGGATATGATACTCATAATGTCTGTGAACCCCGGGTATGGGGGGCAGGTATTTATTGAGCAGTCATATGCCAAAATTGCCACCCTCAGAGAGATGTGTGATAAAGTCAATCCTGATATCCTGATTGAAGTAGACGGAGGTGTTGACATGAACAATGCCGGCAGGCTTTACGAAACAGGTGTAAATATACTTGTTGCAGGTACAACAGTTTTTAAGGCAACAGACCCCATAAAGATGATTAACGACCTGAAAAAGGCAAAAGCCTGAAACTGCCTATTCGATTGTTTCGGACCTTAACTGAGCAATGCTTTTTTTGATGGGGGCGATCTGTGCCAATGTTTGTTCCACTTTCTTCTTAACCTCAGGTGAATCGGGATCGCCGTCGGGTATGGCATCGGGAATTAACAAATCAAACTTGGATTGCAATGCTTTAAGTTTTGAAATGTATTGTTTTATGATTTCATCATCTTCAAAACCTGATAACATCTCGAGGAGGTTCTTAAGCGAATATTTTTGATCGGCAAACCGCTCAATAATTTCAATATCTTTGGTTCCAACGGCTACATTCGATGCAATATAAATCGCCTCTATCCAGCCACCTAATATTATCTGGGCGGCAGCACTGTATTGCTCGTTTTCTTTAAGGTAACTGTCGGTTGCAAAGTAAACTTCGTTGGCAATTTTTATTAAGGAATCCTTTTCGTTGATGTTTCTTTCAAATCTTTTGGCCGAATTAATAAAGAATTCACCAGGTATGCCAAGCTCCTCAGACAATTGCTGCATAGAGTTAAAAAACCTGCCGGCAATTTCAAGCTGTTCAAAAATTCGGGCATAGCTCAGATCAACAGCATAAACACCCAGGTTAAGGGCTTTTTTTGAACTGGTCAGGTATTCTGAGACCTTATCTGTTTTATTGAGCAAATCCTGGTTAAAAACCGCATTCACCGATTCAAAAAGCGTTGACATCTCAACAGAAAGGTACATGTTGTAAAAAATCGGCAGCCCTTCTCCTATAGTGTCGTTGCTGCTGATAACTTTTTTAGGGTCATTTAGACCTATCTTATCATAATCAATGACTTCGGAGTTTTGTTTTTTATCTTGTTTGCAAGAGTAAAAAACGCTTGTAACGGCCAGTGCTAAAAATATAACGTACTTTATCTGTTTCATGGCTTTGGTATTCAAATTTTTTAAATCAGGGATAAAACTAAAAATTATTTTGATTTTTTCCAATTTATCAGGTTAATGATAACTAAACCGGCGTCATTTTTTTTACTTTGTTGGTAATTATGCTTTTCCTTTTCCAATATGCTTCTCCAATATTTCAAGAAGCACATTCGGGTAAATTGGCTTTGAAATATAATCATTAAATCCTTGTGCAATATATCTTTCCTTGTCCCCGGACATGGCATAGGCTGTTTGTGCAATAACAACAATGTCATTACTAAACTTCCTGATTTCTATTAGCGCTGCCTGTCCGTTCATCCCCGGTAGCTGTATGTCCATTAAAACGACATCTATCTTTTTGTTTATGCAAATATTGAGCGCGTTTTTACCGTCTGTCGCAAATTCAAGTTTTGCACCGGTTTCAGAGAGTACTTCCTTAAGCAATTCAGTACTCACAGGGTCATCTTCTACAATAAGCACTGTGACCTGTTTCCAATCTGTTGACATATCAGTTGTTTTTGTTTTTAAAATTTCAATTTCCGGCTCGATCTCTCTAAAAGGAATAGTAAAAGAAAAAGTTGTGCCTTTATTGGGTTTAGATTCAAACCAGATTGTTCCGCCAAGCAAGTTCACCAGATTCTTGGTAATCGGTAGTCCAAGTCCTGTTCCTTCGGTATTTTTGTTTGTAAACCTGTCCTGTGCTCTTCTGTATCTTTCAAAGATAGTATTTTTATCTGTTTCATTAATACCAATTCCGGTATCTTTTACATAAAAATGTATAAATTCACTGTTCAACCGGTAGCCATATTCAATTGTACCCGATTCTGTGAATTTTATGGCATTGTTAATAAGGTTGATCAGTATTTGTTGAATTTTTGTTGAATCTGAAATGATTGTTCTGTTTTTACTCCCCTCATTTACCATTTTTAAAGCAATGTTTTTATTCTTGCTTTTTATTTGCGAGAGAAACATTTCAAGGATATCACGCATGAGTTTATCCAGGTTTACTACATCGTAATCTATCTGCACCTGGCCTGCTTCAAGTTTTGACATATCAATGATATTGTTGATCAGGTCAAGCAGGTACTCCGCCCTTTGTTCGATGATTTTTATATACCTGTTTTGTTGTTCCGTTTCTAAATCGCTGTTTGAGAGCAGGTTTGAAAAACCTAAAATGCCGTTCATCGGGGTCCTTATTTCATGTGCCATATCAGCAATATATACAGATTTAAGCTGATCGGCATTCTCAGCGCTTTCTTTGGCAGTATATAATTCCCTGTTCTGCTTTTTAAATAGTTTCTGAAGTTCCTTTTCTTTTTTGTAAGAATTATGCAATGCCTGCAATAACATGGCAACCGGAAATGACACAGCTACGCTGGCAAGAACATAATTTGCGCTAACAGCTATCCACGAATCCAGGCCATAGTTGGTCAAATGCAACGGAATAAGGTTTTCGTTTATAACAATACCAAGTAACAGGAGTGAAAGAGTGCTAATTATGTTTGCTATCACTGTTTCTTTTGTACCCAGCAGCAAAGCTGTCAATATCGGCACCATCATTAACCAGATAAACCCTGCGCCATAAGGGCCTACAAATATAAGTAAGGCCATGCTTAGTAAAAAGATGATAGCGAGTAGTATCACTATTCTCAATTTCAGGTTTATGCGCCTGAAAACAAATATTAAAATTGCAAGTAAGTACACTATGGTATCAATAATTGCCACTATCCATAACTTTGCACTAAATGAGGCCATCATACTTGGAATGTAAGCAAAAAAACCGGCAGATACAAATGCCAGCACAAGAACCAAAAAAAACTTTTCGCGCCAGTACAACAAGCCATCATCTTTGGTAAAGATAACCGGAGTAGTAAGTTTTTTTATGAAAGCAAATATGCCCAACTTCTTTACAGATTAATAAAATATTTCGTGTCAAATTCTTTGCCAAATACAACGTTTAACAATGCAAAAAGATTATTATAAGGTATAATATTTTACTCACCCTTAAATAAGTATTTTTTTGTGAATTTGTAAAATGCGTATGTAGTTCTGTCATTAAATGTAAATTGGGATGAGAATACCTTTTTCTTTTATTATTTAAACATCTAAAAGGTTTATGTGGTGTTTTAGGTTGACTAAAGTTACAAATATTTTCTTTTTATGGTAATTCTTAGTGCTGGATTTTTTCTATTTTTACCGGTTATCATATTCAAGATATTCCATATTAAAACTCCGTAACATGAAAATTCAGGTGAAAACTTTTGGCCATCTTAGCGATGGCAGACAGGCTGACCTTATTATATTAGAAAATGACAATAAAAGCATTTGTACCATTACAAATTATGGAGGTGCGGTTGTTTCCTGGATAATACCGGACAAAAACGGCAATATGGTTGATATTGTGCTGGGTTGTGACAATCTTGATAGCTACATTGGTGACACTTCTTACCTGGGTGCGGTTATTGGCAGGTATGGTAACAGAATTGCAAACGGCTCATTCATGCTTGACGGTAAGGAATATACACTTGCGGCCAACCAGCCCCCCCATCATTTACATGGCGGAAATACAGGCTTTAATAAGGTGTTGTGGGATTATTCGCTGATAGATCAACCTGAAGAAAAGGGAGTTGTATTGCGCTATCTGAGCAAAGACATGGAAGAAGGGTACCCCGGCAACCTAAATGTTGAAGTTGTTTACCGGCTTACCAATGATAATGAATTGAGCATTGAATACAAGGCTTCAACTGATAAAAAAACCCATGTAAACCTTACAAACCATGCCTATTTCAACCTGAATGGCTGTGCAGGTGACGTTCTAAACCACGTTTTGAAAATCAATGCAGACCATTATACGCCTGCAGACGAGACCCTTATACCAACCGGGAAAATTGCTACTGTAAAGGGAACAAACCTTGATTTTACAGAAAAAAAAGCCATCGGTGAACGCATAAAAAAAATGGAAATCGGTGGTTACGACAACAATTTTGTGCTCAACAAACAGACGGGCAAAATGGAATTGATAGCCGAAGTTTACGAACCCCACACCGGGCTGAAAATGGATGTTTTTACGACAGAACCAGGCGTTCAGCTATATACAGCAATTCATTTCGACGGGAGCATTACAGGCAAAGGTGGCATTAAATATAAGAAGTACTATGGCTTTTGCCTTGAAACACAGCATTTTCCAGACAGCCCTAATAAGCATAACTTTCCTTCAACAATTGTCAATCCATGGGAAACATATACACAGAAAACAATTTACAAGGTTTATGTTCAATAACCTGAAAACCAATTGACGATTATGCTGAAACCGCTATTTATCATATGGTATATCGTTTTAAACCTTACATTTTTTCATAAGGGATTAGCATGGTTCTATCATGATAAACATAACAATACCAATAGCGCAATTTCTTCTCAGCTGCAAGAGGAACCTGATGAAGGGATTGATATAAAATTTTATAAACTCGATTTGCATGCTTCAGATACATCTGTTTATTTGCGAGGGGCAGCAACGGTGCTTTTTGAAATAACAGGGCATGTTACCAGTAAGATGCTGCTCGATTTCTCAGACCATTACCAAGTAGATTCAATTGTTTCAGGAATAACTAAACTGGGTTACAGGCATTCCTCCGATTCATTGGTCGTGAATATTGGAAGGCCTTTCACCAGGGGCGAACTGACCGGTATTACAGTGTATTATCATACCAAATCCTATAAAGACTATCCTGAAGATGGAATATACAATGCTATAACTAACAATAAAAGATACACATGGACGCTTTCTGAGCCTTTTGCATCAAAATACTGGTTCCCATGTAAACAGGTACTCACCGATAAGGCCGACAGTGTGTATGTTTTTATCACCACAGATTCTCATCTTCTTGCCGGATCGAATGGTGTTTTAACAGATAAGGTCAAACTTCCGGGAAATAAGGTAAGGTATGAATGGAAATCGAGGTATCCGGTTGCCTATTACCTTATATCATTTGCTCTTGGGGATTATCTCGATTACAGTTTCTTTGCACGATTGCCCGATGGCGATTCGGTACTGGTACAGAACTTTATGTATAACGATTCGGCATATTATAAAGTAAACAAGAACCATGTTGATGCAACCGCCGAAATGCTGAATACCTTTTCTATGCTATTTGGAAAATATCCTTTTTATACCGAGAAATATGGTCACTGTGTAGCGCCGATGGGAGGTGGCATGGAGCACCAGACCATGACCACCCTGTCGGGTTTCTCTTTCGAACTTGTAGCCCATGAGCTTGCACATCAATGGTTTGGCAACCTGGTTACATGTTCTTCATGGCAGGACATCTGGATAAATGAAGGTTTTGCCAGCTATGCAGAATACCTGGCTTTGGAATTCATCCGGTCAAAGCATGAGGCCGACAGCTGGATGGCTTCTGCGCACAAGATCGTGAAAAGGGCTTCGGGTGGCAGTGTGTTTATACCCGCCGATGAAGCTGCCGATGAAAGAAGAATATTCAGCATGTCATTATCTTACAAAAAAGGGGCTGCCATACTTCATATGATGAGGCAGGAGGTGAACAACGATAATCTTTTTTTTGACATTCTTAAAGAATTCCTGTCGGTTTACCGTAACAGCAATGCCGCAGCAGAAGATTTCAGGCGTATTCTTGAGCAGTACACAGGTAAAGATTATGGGGCTTTTTTTGAGCAATGGTTTTATGGAGAGGGATATCCTGCGTTCAGAATAAACTGGTTTTCAGGCAATGACACGCTTTATATTTATTCGATACAAACTACAACTGCCAACGTACCGGTTTATAATTCGATGCTTGAATTTTTGGTTCAACTTCCCGAAGGAAAAGATACCCTGGTGTCTTTCAGACAAAGCGGCAATTTCAGCGAATTCAGGGTTCGAATACAACAGCCGGTACAAAATTTGATTTTCGATCCCAACAAATGGTTGCTGGCAAGCCTTGACAGCTTTATGAATATTTCCGACCGTATCAATTCCGGTGAACTGTACATGGTCAATCCTAA
>JAWOHT010000209.1:0-4810 GCA_046485045.1 Bacteroidales bacterium | reverse complement strand
GAAATCCAGAACATCATTCTCACTTACCTGCAGGCCGTCACCGGGCCGGGCAGCCATTGCCTTGGCGCAGCAGCCACTGTGCCGGTGGAGTTCGACAATTTCAGCGGTGTAATGGAGTTGCAGCTGAAGATAGGTTATAACAAAGACAACCTGCAATGCGAGGGCTATGCCAACGTCCACCCGGAACTTTCGGGCCAGCTTACCGGCTGGGTGGATGTGGCGGCCGGGGAGATCACCCTGCAATGGAGCGGTATGTCGCCGGTCACCTTCGCCGGGCAGCAAACCGTAGCCGACCTGGTCTTCACCCCCTTGCAGGCCGGGCCTGGCCTGCTCGACTGGTACACGGGCTCCATGGAAAGCTATTTCACCAACCCCCAGGGCGATCCGATCCCGGCGGAGTTCCACACCGGTCAGGTGAACCTTTACGAGCCTCCACACATCCTGTTGTCACCCGAAAAGACAGTTTGCGAAGGCCAGATGGTCAGCATCATGGGCATCGCCAGCGGCAACCAGCCGCCCATCAGCTACCTGTGGACCTACCCGGATGGCTCCACCACGGTGAACGACCCGTTCTTTATCGCCTCAGGCCAGGCCAATGCGGGTGACTACACGCTCCTGGCCACCGACGTCATGGGCTGCACCGACCAGAAGACCATCACCTTGATTGTGAGCGATAACCCCGTTGCAGCATTCCATGGCACAGATACACTGGTGGTGGATTCGGGCTATATCCTGGAAGCAGGCACCGGGCAGGCGCATTACCTCTGGAACACTGGCGACAGCACCGAAAGCATAGAAATCTATTCGGAAGGGATGTACAGCGTAGAGATGGAGTCCCAGGCAGGCTGCATGGGCAGCGATTCGGTCTATGTTGTCCTGCGCGAAGAGCCGCCATTCGAGCCTTCGCAGTATTTCTACATCCCCAATGCTTTTACGCCGGATGGAGACGGGAGGAACGACGTATTTAGACCAATCCCCAGTGTCAGTACCATTTCGCATTTCTCCATGAGGGTGTTCGATAGATGGGGCGGGCAGGTGTTTGAGACGGAGAATATTGGTCAGGGGTGGGATGGCACGAAGAATGGAAAACCCTGCCCCGAAGGGGCATATGTTTATCGGATCACATTCAATGTTGAAGGGATTCCCGGAGCCGAAAGAGAACAAACCATAGTCGGAACCGTTGTGATCGTCAGATGATCTTCAGAATGGCTATCTGCACTTTCCAAAAATCATCATAAAAATTATTGGGGCTGACGTTCGAGTGCAGCGCCCTGGGCCGGGTTAATTTGGCCGGGCAGGCGGGCGGTGCGAGGATGTAAAGTATGCTATTAGTAATACCAAATGTAAACAGATCCCTCGCTGCGCTCGGGATGACGCGGTTGGCGGATGAAAAAGGAGCGGCGCGGCGCCGAGGAAGAATGGAGTTCCGACTTTACTGTGCGCCGCGCCGCTCTGGTATCCTCCCCTCAGAACGTCATCCCGAGTTTTTAGACTTTTACAAACTCCACCATGTGCAATGACAAGAAAACTTTGCAATTTTGCCATAAGGATTCATACAGTGTAGCTGTTGCGAGTATAGTGCTTATTGCCTGTTCCCGAGTATAGCTCCAAAAGAATGAGTCACAATGTTTGGTACTTTCCCAGTGAAATGTCCGTTTGGTAGCCTTGCTATTATCGACGTTCTTTTGGGTGTGAATCTCCATTAGTTAATCTTTAAATAAATTGATTATGAAAAAGCTAAGGGACCATGCCGCTGGTATTGATATTGGGGCAAAAATGGTTTACGTTTATGTTGAGGGGTTGCCTGTGACCAGTTTTTTAACCTTTACTGAAGACATTTTAAATCTTAGAGATTATCTTGTTGAAAACAAGATAGAAACAGTAGCCATGGAAGCTACTGGGGTTTATTGGGTCATCATTTATGAAATCCTGGAAGAGGCAGGGCTTGACGTATGGCTTGTGGACGGGCGTCAGACCAAACAAGTTCCTGGACGTAAAACCGACGTCAAGGATTGCCAGTGGATCCAACAATTACACAGTTACGGATTGCTCAACAGGTGTTTTGTTGTTAAAGCAGATGTGAAAGAGTTGCGAAGTTATTTGCGACTAAGGGAAGATCATATTCGTACTTCATCCATGCACATTAACCATATGCAGAAAGCCCTCACTGAAATGAATATACGGTTAAAAGAGGTTATTAACCAAATACATGGCAAAAGTGGTATGGCTATTATTGAGGCAATTCTGAAAGGAGAAAGAGACCGGGAGGTCCTGGTGAATTTATGTCACGTTAGTATTAAAAATACAAAGAAGGACCTTGTTGCTAAATCATTAGAAGGCAAATACACAGAAGCTGGTTTGTTTGCCCTTCAGCAGGCTTATAACGCCTTTATGTTCTGCAAGCAACAAATACAGCAATGTGATGAACAAATTGACAGGGTGATCAACAGAATGGGTAAATCAGGTAAGGGGCAGCAATTAGATGGACCAAGAAAGCCCATAAGACATAATAAACCAGATGTTGAGCAATTAGGATCAAATTTATTAAATGTTTTTGACGGCAAAGATGCAACTATGATATCAGGTATTACTGATTACACCTGGCTGCAATTATTATCAGAAACAGGGCATGATTTAAGCAAATGGCCAACAGAAAAACATTTCACGAGTTGGCTTGGATTATCGCCAGGTCAAAACAATTCTGGTAAGAAGAAAGGGAGGCCAAGAAAGAAGAAAGGAAACCCAGCTGCCGGACAGATATTTAGAGTTATCGCCCAAAGCTTAATAAATAGTAAACATATTGCCATAGGTGCTTTCGGGAGACGTTTAAGAGCACGTAAAGGTCCATCAATTGCCATAAAGGCAATGGCTAGAAAACTTGCAGAACAGTATTACCGAACCATGATGAACGGTGTGGAATTTGTCGAATATGGTATCAAAAAGTATGAAGAGCAACTAAAACAGCAAAAAATGAAATCATTCTTGAGATTAGCAAATGAACTTAATCTTTCTGTTGCTAATAATCAATCAGATAGCTGACTTGTCATTGGTACGAAGGAGGGATCTCATACCGCCCGCCTGGCCAGGCAACCTTTTTTAATTACCCCGGGCTAGGCGCTGCGCATCCGTTACCAGGCGTTATTTAATCATACCATTTCAAGTTTTCCATCATAAAGTTCGACGGTAAAATTCACCTTGGCTTTTAAAGCATTAAAAACCTTAATAATTGTATCTATTCTTGCATTTTTAGTGCTGCGTTCCAGCTTAGAGATTTGAGCTTTTTGAACACCCACTAATTTACCAAGTTCTTCCTGAGTGAGATTTCTGTCTTTTCTTACTTGTTTAATCATTTCACCAAGGAGTTCCAGTTTAAGTTCATTTTCATATTTGTCCCTTTGAGGAGTGCCAATTCCCCCTAAAGTTTCGTCTTTGAGTTGCTCAAGGGTAAATATTTCTAATTTTTTCTTATCCATATCATTGATTTTCATAATATTGTTTTCTATCATTGATAGCTTTATTGATTTCGTTCTGATTGACTCTTTCGGACTTTTTAATAAATCCATGAGTAGATATTACTAATGTTTCTTCTTCATTCCTTTTATCCCAAAATGCGAGCAATCGTATTTGCAATGATTTAGCTTGAATTCTGAATTCCCAAATTTCGTTCTGAAGTTTTTTAAATAGTTTCGGATCATTTACATAAGACGCTTTATCAAGCACAAAAAAAATTTTTGCCTGTGATTGAAGATCCAAACTGTAAATGAAATTCTTAGCTGATTTTAAAAGAACTACAGAAAACTTCTTTTGCATAAATTTCTTTTTGCAAAAATAATAAAAAAATATCCCTATTGGGAAACAATAATTATTTTATTTATAAATAATGCCTGGTAACGTGTTAGCGCAGCGCCCTGGCCCGGGAAAATGATTGTCGATTGTCGACGTTCGATATTCGATTTTCGATATTTACTTTCGACCATCGAAAATCGGCCATCGAAAATCGGATATCCTCTGGTCCGGCCTGGGCGATGCGCGTACGTTAGGCCATGTTTTCTTTATACTTTTTAATGACCTTGAATTCGTCTTTTTTGATAGAGATCTCTTCCTCAATATCAAAGTCATTCTGCAGTCCCAGCCAAAATTTTGCCGAATTACCAAAATAATTACTCAGCCTCAATGCAGTATCGGCAGTTATCCTCCTTTTACCCTTTAAAATTTCACTGATCCTTGTTTGAGGGATGTTGATATCCTTGCATAATTTGTATGCTGAAATTTTTAATGGGATTAAAAATTCTTCCTGTAAAATTTCGCCTGGATGAATATTATTTAGCTTTTCCATAATAGCAATATATTAATGATAATCAATAATTTCTACATAATAAGAATGTCCATTTTCCCAATGAAAAATAATTCGCCATTGGTCGTTAATTCGTATGCTATGAAAATCCTTTAATTCCCCTTTTAATTTCTCCAGGTTGTTTGATGGAGGAATAATTAAGTCATTTAAATTCAATGAATTATTCAACATTCTAAGTTTTCTCCTGGCAAGCTGTTGAATTTCATCAGGTAATTTTTTGGATCGGACCCCATTCCAAATTTTTTCAGTTTCTTTAGAGCCAAAGGATTGAATCATAATAACGCATTACAATACTAACGGCAAAGATAAGTAATATTTTTTAATTTAACAAATAGAAAATGTGGCCTAACGCTTAGCGCAGCTCCCTGGGCCGGAATAATTACGCGATTGTCGATTGTCGGCTTTCGACTTTCGGTTTAAATTTATGAATTTTCGATGATATTTCGGATACATTTC
>JAWOHT010000142.1:0-10427 GCA_046485045.1 Bacteroidales bacterium | reverse complement strand
GAGATTTTTTACTCATTACCAAACATATTATTGCCTCTATTTCTTTTGGTTTGAAGAACCTGAATTACCCGTACTTGCGGGTTTTTGCGGCTGTTTAGGCGGAATCTCCGCTGATTTTTTGTCTTTATTATCGGGCATAGACTTAAATATTTAAGTTTACAATTTGAATACTGCGCTGTGCATGTATTATCTTCATTTTTTCTTTTCTTGGTTACCAGAATCGGCACTTGCTGTTGTTTTGGGTTTTTTGGGCGGAATTTCCATTGAATTTATATAAATTTTCTTGTCCCTTGGAACAATCTTGTTTGGCCCGCCTTGTTGCTTTTCTGCCATAGCCTTCAGATATTTAAATTAACAAAACGAATTAACCATACAATGCCCAATAACAAACCAAAAATCATTAAAACATTAATGCTTCTTATTGCATAGTTCCATATCCGGCAACCTTTATCATATTTTTCATTGTCTTCATGCGTAATAGCCCACCGGTTAGCCATAATAGAAATGAAATGTGCAACCAGGCTAATAAAAATCACACCGGCAAATAAGTACCAGGAACTGATCAACAGGCATTTATTAACTGCCTTGTCCAAGTCAGGAATGATTTTTTCAATAAAGGCAAAGGAAATACCCAGAGCACCGGAAGCAATGAAAAGCACGTTTTTATCAAACTGTTCATTGCTGTATTTTAATACATTGTACTGTTCCTGTATGTAGCCATTATCGCTCATGCTATAAAGCCAGTTGTTTTAATTTACCTTTTGTAATAAATGCATCGAGAAAAACCTTAACTACGTTCCTGTCGTTTTCTGGTAGTTTTTCAATGATTTTGAACTGGTTTAACAGTTCTTTGTCGGTAAGGGCGTTATTTGCCATATCATCAGAGGTGCCGTTCATCAGGAAATCAGAAGATACTTCCAGAACGTTGGCCAGTTTGGTGAGCACATCGGCCGAAGGCTGTGCGTCTTTTTCTTCATAGCGGCCGATTTGCGAGTAATGCACACCGATTTCTTTGGCCAGGTCGCTTTTAGATAATCCCTTTTCGAGGCGTGCTTTCTTTAATCTTTCTTTAAAACCCATATTTGCGTAAATAAATTATCAACACAGCAAATATACAAATAACGCACATTTGAAAGCCCTTTTTCATGCGTTATGTTAATATCTTTTGATGGTAAAGCTTGTTAGTTTTTGCGTATTTATTTTATTTTGTGCGTAAGCGCAAATAAAAACTTATCAACAGGCAAAAAGAAATGGAAATACCGGAAATCAAACAGCGATTAAGCATCCACACAGTACTAAAACACTACGGCTTACAACCAGACCGGAACGGCATGTTAAAATGTCCCTTCCATGCCGATGATACGGCCAGCATGAAAATTTACCCGAATACGAATACTTTTAATTGCTTTGGCTGCGGAAAGAACGGCGACCAGATAGAATTTTGTACACTCAAAGAAGGCAATAAGCACAAAGGATTATTAAAGGCAACAGAATTAACCGGAGATGTACAACCAATAAACAACAAGCCTAAACAATCCAACAGCCAGCCAAAAGGGAACAACACGGAAATATTATCCCGGATTTTTGAAAGCTTCAGGAATGGTTTACAAAGCCCAATAAGCAAGCGGCCAAAGGCATATTTACAGCAAAGGAATTTAGACTTAACAAAACTTGAAATCGGCTACAACTCAGGGCAGTTCCACCACCACGGCAAATTAAGCGAAGCCGACCAGGAAGCATGTATAAAAGCAGGTTTATTAATCCCTTACAATGGCAGCGTACCAAATGCCAACGGAACCACTTACACCCCATTTGCTAAAGACTGTATTATCTTCCCTTTAAAGGATAAATCCGGAAATATAATAAGCCTTTACGGTCGAAGTATTACCAACAATGACAAATCAAAACACTACTATTTAAAAGACCGTTCCGGGCTTTATCCTGGCTATCCCAACCCAAATACAACCAGGCTGATTTTAACCGAGGCAATCATAGACGCTGCAAGCCTTTTACAGATACCTGAGATTACAACTGAATACGAAGTTTTAAGCTGTTACGGAACAAACGGACTTACAGAAGAACACAAAACAGCAATTAAGGAATGGGCTGGGCTTGTTGATCCGCCAACTGGCGGAGAAATCCCGCAAGGCGGGAAAGAAATAATCTTCTTCTTTGACGGTGATAAAGCCGGAAAGGATGCTATAAAGAAATACCAGGTCGAATTAAGCGAGTTATTACCAGGAATAAAACTAACCGCAGTAGAAACCCCGGAAAGCGAAGATATAAATAGCCTTTTACAAGGCCATGACCCCGAAATATTTACCCACCTTTTAGAGAACCGGAAATCTTTTCTTTTAACTGAAAAAGTTGAAGAACCAGAACCACAGCCGGAACCAATCAGAACAATCGGAAAGCTGAACACCCGAAATCCTGAATTTATAACTTACACAACAGATGAACTGCAAATCATTATCCTGGGTGGCATCAACCTGCCGCAGCTTGACAGGTTACGAATTACCCTAAAGATAAGCCGTACCGATACAGGCGACCCATTGCACAGCATCCGACACACTTTAGACCTGTATCACAGTGATTATTTAGAAAAGTTTATTAACAAAGCCTGTGAGCAACTTGAAACAGGGACAAATGTTTTAAGGCTGGCCGTTGCAGAACTAACCGAACAAATAGAGCAATATCGGTTAAGCAAAATCGAAAGCCTGAAAGAGCAGAAACCAAAGCAAAGACAGCTAACAGAACAGAGGCAACGCAAAGCAATAAACTACCTGAAAGCCCCTAAATTGATGGAACGTACAAACAGCGATATTGGTAAAACCGGGATGATAGGCGAAGAAAACAACAGGCTCTTAATGTACCTGGTATTTACATCGAGGCTAAGGGAACAACCTTTGCATATTATCAGCCTGGGAAGCTCCGGAACCGGTAAAACATACCTACAGGAAAAAATAAGCGAACTGATACCGGAACAGGATAAACTTGAAATTACCATACTATCCGAAAACGCCTTTTATTACTTTGACAGGAAGGAATTAAAACATAAACTGGTATTAATCGAAGACATGGATGGGGCGCAGGATGTTTTATATCCATTAAGAGAATTACAGAGCAAGAAGCGAATAAGCAAAACCATACCCATAAAGGACAGCAAAGGCAATTTAAGGACCATTACTTTACAGGTAGAAGGACCGATTTGTTTAGCCGGGACAACTACAAGAGAAAGGCTTTTTGAGGACAACTCCAACCGCAGTTTACTCATTTACCTTGATAACAGCCACGAACACAAAGAAAATATTATGGAATATCAGCGGAAACTATCGGCAGGGAAAGTAAACACAAAGGAAGAAAACGAGCTGAAAGAGTTTTTTAAGGACATGCAAACGGTACTAAAACCAATACATGTAAGAAACCCTTACGCCGAACTGTTAAAGCTTCCTGAGTACGTTTTTAAGCCCCTCAGGACAAACTCCCATTACCTGGCCACCATCGAGACAATAACCTTTTACCACCAATACCAAAGGGAATTAAAGACCGATGAAACAACCGGGGAACTTTATATTGAAACTACTTTGGAAGACATTGAATGGGCTAACAAACTTCTCAGGGATGTTTTACTGGCCAAGGCAGATGAACTGAACCAAACGCTGCGAAACTTTTACGAAACCCTTAAATACCATGTAAAGGCAAGCGGTAAAGGAGTTTTTTACAGCAAAGAAATAAGGGAAAAGCTGAGAATGAACCCCATGACAGTAAACCGGTATACCAGGGAACTTGAAAGCCGCAATTTTATTAAGCGTACCGGGGGCAACAAGAAAGCAGGTTTTGAATACGAGATAGCCAACTGGGAAGAATACACGCAGCTTCAGTCAAATATCAATGCTTTGGACGAAGTCTTAAACCAACTGAAAAAGAAGTATAACATAAGTATAACAAAGCCCGATGTTATACTTAACCCTTCTGAAACACCTGTTAATTAAGGAAAGTTAAGTATAACTGTTATACTTCGAAAATCACAGTATATGCCAATAAAAAACCATCGTAATGGAAATAAACGTTATACTCTCTGAATCCTTTGAAAAATGGTTGAGAACCTTAGACTATGCACCAAGTACGGTTTACGCATCGGTTCGTTATGTAAATGATTTTTTCTTTTACTTGAAAACTTCTGAAATATCCAACCTTGGAGCAGTGCAACCCGAAGCAATAAGCGGATATTACAGGCATTTACAAACCAGGACAAACAAAAGGCAAAACGGCAGCTTATCAAACAACTACATAACCAGCAATATCAATGCAATAAAGCGTTTTAGCAGGTATCTTCAAGAAACGGAAAAACCATTTTTTGAAGTAGCAATCAAAACCAAACAGGACAAAGAAACCACCAAAACTATTTTAACCCTGAAAGAAATTAAAGCGCTTTACAAAGCTTGCAGCAATGGTCACACTGAGCTTGCCGAAGTGTTAGGCATCCGGGACAGGGCAATTTTAAGTGTTTATTACGGCTGTGGCCTGAGACGTAGCGAAGGTGCAAACCTTGATTTAAGAGACGTCCTGTTAAAAGAAAAACTACTTTTTGTAAGGGCTGGCAAAGGCTACAAAGAAAGATATGTACCAATGACCGAAGCAGTAAAAGACGATTTGGAAAACTATATTTATCAAGCCAGAGAACGAATACAAAGCTTTAAAGAAACTCGGAACGAAGCTTTGTTTTTAAGTATGCAGGTAAAAAGGATATGCGGAAATGCTTTGATAGAAAGGGTTCACAAGTTAGCCGAAGCAGCAAAAATACAAAAGGGAATCGGGTTGCATACTTTGCGCCACTCAATAGCCACACACTTACTGCAAAGCGGTATGACACTTGAGGAAGTCAGCCAGTTTTTAGGACATAGCAGTTTAGAAAGTACGCAAATCTACACGCACTTGTCCGCCGAAATGTAATGAAGGAGGATTTAGCCAATGAGTAAAAGACCTGAATATAGCTTTAACAAAGAAATAGAAAGCAAATTAAAGGACTTCAAAGCATATCTGCAGGAGCTTGGCAACGGTACAAACACCATCCGCCAGAAATCGAACTATACAGGATATTTTTTAAACTGGCTTGAATCAGAACGGTTACAGCCACAAGAAACAAGGTACAACGATTTACTGAACTTCATTGATTACTGCAAGCTGGAAGGAAACAGCAAAAAACACATTAACAGCAAACTAAGGAGCATCCGCAATTATTATGAATATCTGAAAAAGCTAAACCCTAAAATCATTAGTCCGGCTGCCAACCTGTATTTAAAAGGAACACATAAAAAAACAATAAGTGGGATTATTGACTTCGCAGCGCTTGAAAACCTTTACCAAACCTTTGAAACAACTACCAATAGAGAGAAAAGAAACAAAATCATTTTAGGTTTATTAATTTACCAGGGCGTAACCACCGAAGAACTGAAACAGCTCGAACCGGGCCACCTGAAATTAAAAGAAGGTAAAATATATATACCAGGGAATCGGAGAAGAAACAGCCGGAAACTTGATTTAAAATCCTTTCAAATACTGGAACTACACGAATACTTAACCGAAACCAGGACGAAAATATTAAACGAAATCACAGAACCAAGGCCAGCCCGTAAGCCTGACAAAATCAATAAAGCCAAACTTGAAAACCAGTTATTTATCAGCATTAACGGAAGCGAGAACATAAAAAACAGCTTATTGCACATGTTTAAAGCGATACAGAAAACAAACCCCGAAATACTCCACCCGAAACAAATCCGGGCAAGCGTAATCACTCATTGGCTGAAAAACCACAATCTCCGGCAAGTCCAGTACATGGCCGGGCATAAATACGTTAGTTCAACTGAACGGTACCAGATGAACAACCTGGACAACCTGCAGAGTAAATTGGATAAGTTGCACCCGTTAAACCGAACCAAATATGAATTTTAATCGTTAAATTTGCAGGGGATAAAACAATGGAAATCATGAACGCAGTTGAAAAAAGAGACTTTATACACAGCCATTTGCATTATGCAAATGAAAACACTATTAACGAATTTTACGAGAAGCTTCGTAAAGAAGAAGTTTTAAAAGCAAAACTGGAAAGCAGGGCTCGGAAATCGGAAAATGACATCCAATCAGGAAAAGTTTTTTCACGAGAAGAAATAGAGCAAAGAACTGCAAACATAGGTCGCTAATGAAACTTATTTATACAGAACAAGCTCTTTTTAGTCTTGAAGAAGCATTAAATTTTATTGCCCCAAAAATATCCCATGAAAAACTAATTGAAATCAGGGATGAAATCCTGGATGCGGCAGACACCTTGCTTTTGCAACCATTACAAGGCCGGGAAGAACCATATTTAGAACATTTAGGTTTAGGGCATCGCCGTTTAGTAGTAAGCCATTATAAAATAATCTATAGGATTATCGAAGAATACATTTACATCACAGATATTTTTGACTCCAGGCAAGACTCCGACAAAATGAAAGGATAATCCAATAAGACAGACACGGAAAAGCGGTATTCGTCATCGTCAGTCGGCAATCTTTGCGCCAGCCCGTTCAGTCCTTTTTTATTTTAATTGATTAGTTTTTAAGGTATAAAAAAGCACATCACGCCCTGCGGGTTGCTCCTGGCGTCGCAAGGCTGTCACAAATCTTGCAGCTCCTTCCTCTTCCTCATGGCAGCTCCTTTGTCTTTGGCTGTCATGTTCCGTAAACTCCACATCACAGCCAAATCCAACCGCTGCCGGTGTTTGGCTCGCCTGCTGGTCGCTGCGGGCTGATGGCTTGTCATGCTTTTTGCAGTGCTTCACGTTCACAAGTATCTGACAGGATCGGGAACAAACAACCGGGTTTTTAATAAGCTTCAGTTAAAGCAAAAACCACGCCAAGCCACAGCGTTACACGGACTCGTGCCTTCGCTTCCTCGTTCCTCGTCAGCTCCCGGCCCAAGCCCCTTGCTCCACTCGCAGACGGCTCGCGCCTCTCCAGTGCCAGTCCGCAATCCGCTCCGTTCCTCCGCTTTTTGCAGCCTGTCCCTTCCGTTTTAGCTCAAGGCTGTTTTTCCTGCATCTGTTACAAAAGAAGCATTCCGGGTTACAGTTAAAGAAGCATCACGTTTTTAAATGCTGTTGAAACGAGAATAACCCAACAGCATTTATAATAAAAAGAAACTGTTTACACGGGTTATTGCCCGTTCCAACAGCACATAGCCATCCCGATGATGAAGGATCGGGATGGCTGTCCCCCGAAGAAACTTCCCGGTAAAAAATCAGCATCAGGGCTTTTTTCTTTTATTTGAAATAACTGAAAACAACTCAATTAAAAGTTCAGATAAAAGAAAAAGAAAGGTATTGCTAAAGGAATTATTTGTAAGCAAATTACAGTTAACAATAGTGCAAATATCATTATTTTAAGATATTGTAACTTTATACCCTAAAGCTATGCATATGGAATGTAAATTATGTAGACAAGAGAAAAAATTAATTAAAGCTCATATTATCCCTAGTTTTATGTATCACGAGCTTTTTGATCAAAATCATCGCATAAGGCAAGCGACTTTTGAAAATAAAGTATATAAAAGGAATACCCAAAGAGAAACTGGTGAATTTGATAAGAATATTTTATGTGAAAAGTGCGATAATGAGATATTGGGAAAGTACGAAGACTATGCAAAACGAGTTTTATATGATGGAGCCACTCCAAACCTATTACCAAGGTTTGAGAGAATGTACAATAAAACCTGGATGTCAGTTGGAGATATTGATTATAAAAAATTTAAGATTTTTCTTCTGTCAATAATATGGAGAGCAAGCATTACATCACGGCCTTATTTTAGTCAAATTAATTTAGGTCACCATGAAGAAATTATAAGGAAAATGATATTAAATAATGATCCCAAAAAAAAGGAGGATTATCCTATCTTAATCACTTATACAGGGTTATATACAACACAAGTAATAGCAAGACCGAAATTGGTTCGGATGGGTAAGAAAGTATATTCTTTTTTGATTGCCGGGGTAATTTATAATTTTTTTATCGAATGTGATGATATCCCGGATTACCTATACGAAACCACTATAAATGAAAAGAATGAAATGAAAATATTACTAACAGATAAATCTTATGCAGCTGAATTAACTAATGCTAATTTATTTGAATGATAATCAAATAAATATTATTAAATTGCGATCATAAGTTCTTTGAAAAAGGCAGCAGTTCCGGGGAGTAAGGCTTCTTAAAACAACATCAAAAAAGAGCGTAAGGATGTACGATTACGGGGCAAGAATGTATGATGCGCAGTTGGGGAGGTGGCATGTGGTGGATCAATTAGCTGAGCAATTCTATGACCTGTCCCCCTACAATTATGTTGGCAATAATCCGGTTAAACGAATTGATCCAGACGGCAGGTACTGGGATGATGAAGAAGATGATGAAATTAGACAGCAATATTCAGATCCTTTGGTGGTTGATAAAAAACACAAATTACATCTTGATGGTTCTTCTACAGTTACTGAGACATGTGTAAGTACTTCATCTCCTGTAGAAACCTCTTACACAAATAGCAGAACAGGAGAAAAGATGACAACATCAAAAGTGTATACTAAAACAACAACTTCAACTACTAAAATAAATAGTGAAGGAAAGATTACAGAATCTACTTCAGTAACTAAAACTACTAGAGTAAATACATATATCAGTGAGAAACCGACACTAAATGAAGATGGAACCCAGACGATAATTACAACCCGAGATACTCCAGTAAAAACCCCAGTTCTCGATGCTGAAGAAACTGGCAATTATGTAGGTGACTTTGCTAAATCTATACAAAGTGTACAAACTAAATTTATTACTGTTCCAAAAGTCGCAAAGGTGGTTGCATCTGGATTGGTAGAATTTGGGATGTGGGCTACGGGTCTACTTTTTATAGGGCCAGTTTATCACGAATCCAAACTACCCAAACTGCCGGATTTAGAACAATAGTATGAAGATAAAAGTAAAAGTTAAACCGATAAAAGATATAGAGATCAATAATTTCTACAATAACATATATGATACACTAAAAAGGAAAGGTTATAATTTAAAAGTTGAAAAACCAACCTTTATATCGTTTTCAAAGATTATTTCAGCTACATGGTCTTCATTTGGTTGGGATTATTACGTAAAGAAATTTTCCTTTCTAAATAATGGAGTTATTAACTTAAGAAAGAAGGGTGAGCATATAGAGATGTATGCTCACTTAAATCCTACTAAAAGCATAGTTTTCTACTATGGTTTATTGATTGTGACAACCTTATTCGCCTATCAATGGTTAAACCTTGATTTCTTTCATGTATTAATTTTTCTACTTTTGATGCTCGTGATTTTTTTAGTTGTTTATTATTTAAAAGCAAAGCTATTTGTTAATGAACTCATTAGGGGGTTCAAATCGTAGGTAACCTTACTTTTAGCTGATCCTGATTAATATCCTTATTATCATGGGTAGATTAAAAAGAAAATGGATGATAATTGCATATTTAACACCCAATTTATTGCGGATGTAACCTAATGAGAAGCCTAATACTATAAAAGGTAATACCAGGATTGGTAGAAATAAATAATGGTCTTTGTTAATGGTTAAGGTTGATATGTGCAGTAATGCAAATATTATTGTTATAAGGTAAAAGATTATCGGATAATGTTTATTCCAGGTTATCTCAAAATCAAATTTGATTCTTTTAACTATAGCATAAAATGGTAGAGCAAAACAAATAGGGTAACCATATAACATAAGGCTATAAAAGTATGCTGATTCTATATTTAAAAGACAAAAGGAAAAGCTTCTTGTTAAAATATATCCAATTAGAAGAGATAGTGAAATAGCAATGAGTTGCTTATTGTATTTAGTTAATAATAATCGGAACACTATTTCCTCAAAAATAGGACCACAAATCATTGCTGTTAAAAGGAAAATATAAGAATCCTCTTTACCAGCAATTTCTGGTAATTTTGAAATTATTTGTGAGTACTCTTCAAATACATCAAGAAGTATAAATAGTTTAATTAGCAACCTTGGAATTAAAATCAATACTAAAGTAATGAAGTATATCTTTAGTAGTTCTTTAAGCTTTTGAAGAAAGTTTAGATTAAGCGATTCGTAATTAGGCCTTCTTAGGAAGCTAATAAAGTTTTGAATTGACCCCTGTTTCAATTTGAATAGTATTTTTTAGTTAACCAGCTTACGCCCCACGGTAAATGGCTGACTTTTTTGACAGTTTGTAAATATAGTAATTATGTTAGAAATTTGCCTTTGTTGAACCAAAACGGAAACAGGCTCTGCTGAGGAGCAACCTGTCAGGGATAGGTTCTCCCGACAAAGTGTCGAATACAAACGGGTTGCATTTGATGCACCCGTTTTTCTTGATTGATACTTTGGAGGGT
>JAWOHT010000078.1:0-2793 GCA_046485045.1 Bacteroidales bacterium | reverse complement strand
TCTTGTGATAAGCCCATAAAAGGGATAATCAAAACCATCCCGGCCAGCAGGTATTTTATGTATTTTACGGTTCCCAATGTCAGTTTTACGATATATCTTACAATATAAAACTTTTTCGGCTAATGATTTCTACGAAAATAAGTATAAAAAGTTTTGTTAAATATTTAAATATTAACAATTTAATTTCTATCTGGAAATTAGTAAAAATATTTTGGAAAATATATATCCCGGGTTTGTTTAATAGTTTATAATACAGCAGTATACAACAAAAAAGCTTTTTTTTCAGGCGGGTATTTTAATGGTATTATCGTCTACCTTAAAGATGACATTTATCTGCAAATTGTTGTTGAATTTAAGGATTATCTGACAGGAGAGATTTTATAAATTTGCTACCAGTTCTTAAGGCAGTATTTTCTTAATTCTTTGTCTAAGGCTTTGGCGTTACCGGTGATTTTATCGAGCAGCGCCCAGAAATTACTGCCGTGGTTCTTTTCTACCGTGTGGGCCAGTTCGTGTAAGATTACATAATCGCATAGTTGCCCCGGCAGCCTCATAAGCTGAACATTAAGGTTGATGTTGTTGGTGGCTGAACAGCTTCCCCATCGTGTACCGGCATTTTTTACAGCTACACTGCGGTATGTAAATCCGAAGGTGTCTGCCAGTTCACGCACCCTTTGGGGCAAAAGGGCCTTTGCCTCAATGCGCCATGCCTCGGTCACCGCTTTTCTTATACATTGCTGCACACGTTCGTCTTTTATATCGGCAAATACAGGATAGAATACATAGATCATCCTGTTTTTAATGATTATCCCGAGTGTATTTTTATTATGGGGCATTAACCTGAGACAGTGTTCGCGGGTCTGAAAAGAGGTGTCAGCATCAAAAATGGTACGTTTGTCGGCTACACGGCGCATCTTTTCTATGCTGTTCCTTATCCATTTTTGTTTTTCGAGGACAAACTTTTCAGCCTCGTTGAAACTAATAAGCCCGGGAACCAAAACATTTACCCCTGACGAAGGCCGTACGGTAATTTTCAGGTTACGGTACCTGAGATTTTTGGTTAACTTTACAGCCCCTATTCCTTCAAGGTTCAGCGTTTTTATCATAAAAACTACCGGATTAACTTCTGTTTTTTTCGCAAAATGTAGTATTTTAACCGATTAAATAAACCGGAAAAAATCAAATATATGAAGCAAAATAAAGCATTTACATTGTTATTTTCACATTGGCCGCCCGGTTTTTTTGCACAGTTTTTCAACAAGATAAGCCAATAGCCCGGAGGCGCTTGCTGCATATATTAGTGGGTAGTAATAAAGATTAAGTGAAACGAGAAAATTCAGCCTGAAAAAGATGTTAAAATAAACCATGAACAAACGTATGGCACGTATACTAAATATTGACACAGCTACTCCTGTATGTTCTGTATCGCTTTACGATGGCGAGAAGTTACTTTCTTATACCGACAGTACCGAAGAAAAAGCACATTCATCGCACCTTGGGGTATTCATAAACGAATTGATTAAGGCTGAAGGTATTGGTATAAAGCAACTTGATGCTGTGGCCGTGAGCAGGGGGCCGGGGTCTTTTACAGGGCTCAGGATTGGTGTTTCGGTTGCAAAGGGCCTTAGCTATGGGGCAGATATTCCGTTAATATCAGTTGACACTCTGCAGGCCATGGCCTTTGGTATGATTGAAATGGCAAAGGTGATGCAAGTTCCGGGTTTTGATGCAGATAAAGCCTTATATTGCCCTATGATAGATGCCCGAAGAATGGAGGTATACACTGCATTGTACAATTCTCAGCTCTCGGTGGTTGAGCCGGTACAGGCAAAAATAATCAACGTACACTCTTTTGAAGAGGTATTAAAAAGCTCACGGGTGGTATTTGCCGGTACCGGAGCAGCGAAATGCAGCAACAGCATTCAAAATGAAAATGCACTGTTTATGAACGATTTCAGACATACCTCACGTTTTATGAATGGTATTGCCCAGGCAAGGTTTGAGAAGGGACTTTTTGAAGACGTGGCTTATTTTGAGCCATATTATCTTAAAGATTTCATTGCAACAGTTCCCAAACAAAAGGTTATATAAGTATCATTTTTATTTTAATTGATAATAGTTCAGTTGTTTACACTAAGGATTATACACCATGGATAAATCAGGCATAAATATTGTAATAAATACTTTAACTTTATTTAATCGTGCCCTGAAAACAGGTAAGACAATGATGAAACATGCCGGCATTACATATTGTAACTACGTTATGAAAACAATTGCATCTGCATTTTATTTTTTAGTATTAGCCTCAGGGTTGATGGCGCAGCAAGTGCCAGAACTAAAAAAGCATAAGTCTTTCATTTCGGGTGAAGAGCTGGTATACCAGATTCGCTATGGGTTTATTCACGGGGGTGAGGCGAGCGCCTCAATTAATCTTGTCAATTACGATGGTAAAACTGCCTATCATGCGCGTATTATTGCACAGTCGAAAGGAGTGGCAGATAAGTTGTTTAGTGTAAGGGATATTTACGAGAGCTATTTCGATCCGTTAACTTGTTTGCCTTACAAGGCAATTAGAAATATTAAAGAGGGAAACTACCGTTATTACAACGAGGTGTTTTATTCTCATCAGGATTGTACGCTTTATAGCCAGCGTTCTGACAGTACGTTTAAAGTCCCTTCGAATATTCTCGATATGGTCTCCACACTTTATTACATTAGAAGTCTAAAAATAGAAAAAATGAGCAAAGGTAATGCTATTGAAGTGATTACATTTTTTGGCGATGAAATATTCCC
>JAWOHT010000029.1:0-39997 GCA_046485045.1 Bacteroidales bacterium | reverse complement strand
ACCTGCCAATGCAGGGCCTGATCAGAGCTTCTGTGACAACTCTTCCACACTGCTCAACGGAAACAATCCGACAAATAATGGCACAGGCACATGGAGTGTTATTGCCGGAGGAACTGACTTCTCTGACATTCACAATGCACATGCTTCTCTTTCAAATATTTCGGGAGGCGAGAATATCCTTGTCTGGACTATAGAGAGCAGGTTCAGCTCCTGCATTACTACTTATGATACCATAAGAATTCTGCGCGATGTTACCCCGCAACCGGCCAACGCAGGGCCCGACCTGAGGATATGTAGTGCCAGCTCGTTAGCACTTACCGGCAATGAACCGACTGATGGCGGTTCAGGTTTGTGGACTTTGCTCTCGGGCGGATCAACTATTTCCGTGCCTTCATTGTTCAATTCCACCGTAACAAATCTGGCATATGGCACAAATAGCTTTCAATGGACGATATCCAGCCGGTTTGGTATCTGCAGCGGTTCATCAGACCAGCTGACAATCATTCGCGATGAGATGCCGGCAGCAGCAAATGCCGGTATGGACCAGTTTTTGTGCAACTCCACATCTTCTCCATTGGGCGCTAACACTGCATCAGTGGGTAGCGGAGTATGGAGTGTGGCAGAGAAGCCGGTTGCTGCCATTCCCTCATTTATACCCTCCACAAGCGACCACAATGCCTCGGTGCAGATACTCCCCGGTAACGAAGGTTTATATCGTTTCGCGTGGACTATTACCAATGCCAGTTGCATAACTTCAGATACTATTACTGTTGATTTTGGCAAACCGGTTCCACCTGCCAATGCCGGTAATGATGACACCGTATGCGGGGTGTCGGCAATACTCGCGGGCAATAACCCGGGTATCGGACAGGTAACCTGGTCGAAAATCAGTGGCCCGGGAAATGTTACCTTTTTGCCGAATTCCGGCTCACCTTCGGTTTTGGCGCGAATCAGCGCCGGAGATGAAGGCTTGTATCTTTTTGAATATAAAATCTCAAGCGGTTCATGCCCTCCTTCATTCGATACGGTGGCCGTTTTGTTCAAACCTCAACCGGGTGTTCCGCAGGCGTCTAATCAAGAGAACTGCGGCCAGGGAGCTGTGACTCTTACCTCTTTATTGGGTTCTAACGGAACTGAAAACAGGTGGTATGATGCTTCATCAGGCGGTAATCTCCTTGCTTCATCATTAAACTATACTACGCCGGTATTAAGCGCCAATGAAACCTACTGGTTAACAACATACGATGCCGTAACACAATGCGAAAGCCCAAGACGAAGGGTAGATGTTACCATTCATACTATCCCCGGGAATCCGGTTTCGCCCGACTTGTCGAATTGCGGCCCTGATTCGTTCACCCTTGTGGCATCAATAGGCACTGAAGGTACAACCAACCGCTGGTACGATGCACCAATTGGCGGAAACCTGCTCAGCACCTCGAAAGACTATAATACAGGAATCTTTACTAACACCACTACTTATTGGCTATCTTCTTACAATATAACAACAGGATGTGAAGGCCCCAGAACGTCGGTTGAGGTAACCATTCATCCCATTCCCGATATACCAGATGCTACCGACAAGGCCAGATGCGGCGAAGGTGAAGTAACCCTGAATGCAACACCCGGAAAAAATACAACACAGGTAAGATGGTATGAACAAAGCAATGGTGGGAGCATACTTGATACAAGTACTGTCATTACTACAAATTATCTCACCTCAACGAAATCGTACTGGGTAACTGGTTTTAACAGCGCAACCGGCTGCGAAAGCAGCAGAAAGGTAGTTCGTGCCATTATTCATCCGATACCAGGATTTCCTGCTGTGGCAGATGTTCAAAACTGCGGACCCGATACACTTACTTTGAATGCTGCACCGGGAACCAATGGCACCATTAGCCGCTGGTACGATAGTATCGCCGGTGGGAGTCTGCTTTCCCAGGCAAATTCTTTCGAAACCGGATTTATTACCAGCACCAGAAAGTATTATGTGTCAAGCTATAACGATGTAACACAATGCGAAAGCAGCCGGTCGGAAGTGTTAGCCGTTATACTGCCAACTCCGCCTCTTAATCCCATCCAGGGGGTAGGCCAGGTAGGCCAGGGGCAGACCAATGTAATCTACTCGGTAAATTACAACCCGGGATCAACTTATACCTGGACAATACCACCGGGCATAACAATGCTATTGGAAAACCAGAACTTTGTTATCCTTGAATTCCCAAACCTTGGATTGTACAATATCTCGGTGTTTGAAACCAACAGCATTGGCTGTCCGGGACCGGTTTCGTATAAACCCATACAGGTTAGAGATGATTTGATGTTTATTAACCTGAATATCATCAGCGGCAATGTATGTGCCGGAGATCTGGTTCAGATAGCGGCTGTTCCTTCGGGGGGTACCCCTTCTTATTCATTCGAATGGACAGGCGCCACCGGATTTCTTTCAGCAACCAACATTTCCAATCCGGTGTTTAGCAGCGATATACCCGGAATTTATAAACTGTACCTTGAGGTAATGGATATCAACCTGAACAGGATATCAGACAGTATAACATTTATCGTGCATCCCAATCCGTATGTTATGGTTGATAAAACAGATACAGTTGTTTGCGCAGGAAACGATCTGCCAATAAATACAATAATTGCAGGAGGTTCAGGGGTATATACCGACTTTAAGTGGACAGGCCAGACGATTCCTCTTTCGGATAAAAATATTCAAAACCCGGTATTCAATTACATCATCAAAGGTTTTTATAACCTCAAGATTACGGCAACAGACAACAACGGATGTAAATCGGCCGATTCGGTGATTATCTTTAACGATATCCCAAAATCTTATTTCACTACTGATGCCACACCGCAGTGCAGTCCGGTGACATTTAGTTTTTTCAATGCTTCAGAAGGGGCAGTATCCTACCAATGGGATTTCGGTGATGGAGGCTCATCAGCAGATGAGCATACATCGCACCTGTTTGCTAACAACACCTCTTCGATTGAATACTACAATGTAAGGCTCACTGCCACGAGTGAGAACGGTTGTGAACACATCTCAAATGAATATATAACGGTGTATCCGAACCCACATTCGGTAATTACCGTGAACCCGCAAATGGCATGCCATCCGGCACGGACAGTTTTAAGCGCCACACCCGGAGGTTACAGCTATGACTGGGATTATGGCGACGGTAACCATGAAACCGGTGGATACAATACGTTACACACATTTATTAATGAAACCGATCATGATACCACTTATAAAATTACCCTGGTAACCACTTCATTTTTTAATTGTTACGATACTTCGTTTGTTGATCTTACGGTTTATCCGTCGCCCGAAGCATCTTTTGTTGCAACACCGCTGTCGCAGATGTATCCCGACAGAACCGTATTTCTAAACAATACAACCGAAGACAGAAAGTGGGAATATAAATGGTATTTTGGGGATAAGACCATGTCGTTTGAAAAAGATCCTATATCACATAATTATCCGGGTGTTGATGAATATACTATCTCACTGGTTGTGAGAGGAGAGCACTGCTCAGATAGTATCTCTGTAAATATCGAAATTTTGCCCCATCCGCCGTTGGCACAATTCAAGCCTGTGCAGCCGGGCTGCGTGCCATTGACTATCCAGTTTGAGAACACCTCTTCATACTCAACCTCGTTTCTCTGGGAGTTTGGCGATGGGGCAATTTCGAATAAGCCAAACCCGGAATATACCTATTACGAGCCGGGATTTTATAAAATAAAACTTATGGCCACCGGAGAAGGCGGTACAGATACCTACAGCACCACCAATGATGTATGGGTGTTGCCAAAAGCCTTCTTTGAACTTGCTCCCCGGTATGTTTATGTAAACGATCAGGAGGTACACTTTTTCAATCATTCAGATAACGGAAGTATTTACCACTGGGATTTTGGCGATGGTTCAACATCAGACGAATACAGCCCAAAACACATGTACACCAAGGAAGGAACTTACACTGTAACCTTGAGCGTATGGACCAAAGACAACTGTTTCGACCTTTATGTAATGGAGAATTCGGTGCTGGTTAATCCCAGCGGGAAACTGATATTCCCTAACGCCTTTCGCCCGGCCTCACCAATAGCCGAAAACAGGGTATTCAAGCCGGCTGTGATGGACCAGGTGGATGATTATCACCTGATAATATATAACCGCTGGGGAGAAAAAATATTTGTTAGCGATCACAGGGACATTGGCTGGGATGGTTATGTAAACGGCAAGCTGGCCAAACAGGATGTATATGTCTGGAAAGTGACAGGCAACTATACCAACGGTCAAAGCTTTACAGAAGTGGGCGATGTTACATTGCTTCATTAATAACAATAGATGAACAGGTGAAAAAAAATTTCTTCATATTATTCATTTTATTTGTCGGTAAGGTTTACAGCCAGGATCCGCAATTTTCGCAATACTATTCGAATTACCTTTACCTGGCGCCATCATTCACCGGTCTGACAGAAAACAACCGTTTGTCAATGAATTACCGTAACCAATGGCCCGATATTCCTAACGGGTTTGTTACCTATGCCGTTTCGTTTGATAAATATTTTGAAAAATTCCGAAGCGGCCTCGGACTTTTTGTAATGCAGGATGAAGCAGGTTCCGGGAAGCTTCGGTTAACCAACATTGGCCTCAGTTACTCGTTCGATTTTAAAATTACAAATAATTGGCACATCAGGCCTGGCATGGGATTTTTATACACCGAAAGAGGTATTAATTTCAACAATCTGCTTTGGAGCGACCAGATTTCTGCCACAGGCAATTCTCCGGCTACTTCTGAGCTTAACCCCATGGACAATATCGGCGACATTGATTTCTCTGCATCGGTTCTCGGATATTCTGATATTTTCTGGGTTGGCTTGACTGTTGACCACCTGTTGCAACCAAACCAATCATTTTACTTCTATGAAGACGATGAAGAAAATCCCGGTTTGGTACCATTGAAATTTTCATTTTACGGAGGTACCAAAATATTAAAAAATGAAAGCCTGCTGAGGCCAATACCCACCTCTTTTCAGATAGCATATCTTTTTAAGGCACAAAAACAGTTCAGGCAGCTTGATATTGGAGTGTACTGGCACAGAAGCCCTATTGTACTGGGATTTTGGTACAGGGGCATACCACTTTATAAAGAGGTTTTTAACCGCGATGCTTTTACAATTCTGGCAGGTTACAAACTTAAACATTTAAGTATCGGGTACAGCTACGATTTCACCATGTCGAAATTAATAACCAGGACAGGTGGATCACACGAAGTGTCACTCTCTTATTATTTTAAGACGAAGAAGTTTAAAAGAAAACCGAAAATGCTCCCTTGCCCCGATTTTTAAACACTGTTTTAAACGATGATTCTGAAAATATACAATCAGAATACCTTTGAATAATACCCTCCCCTGAAAAAATTCCGAAAAACGCTGCAAACCAAAATTAAAATAAAAAATATTTATGTTTCCTGTTCCGTTTCATTTCATAATTTATTAATTTAAAGCATAAAATTTCAGAATTTTGAAATTCTCAATTATTAAATTACTGCTGTTTAATTTTTTGCTGCTGATTTTTTTCAGTGCCTTGTCATTTAAAATGTTTCAGGGTTATAAACTTATTACTCCCCAAAACCTGAAAATCATCTCTTTGCTTTGTTTTTTCTGGCTTTTTTTTTCATTTCTTTTCAGGAAATACAGAGTTCGTTCAGGAGGCAAGTTTGGAAAGGTTTTCAACCGCATTGTTCTTAGCAATCTGGTTGCCTTTACCGTATTTTATATTGTTTTATTGTCTCTTCAAATCTCCAGACCATCTTGGAAGGTATTGATTACTGTATTCTTCCTTGCCACATTTGCAGAAGTTGTTTATGCATATTTTTATTTCTGGTTAAAATTTGCTGTTACCGAACCCGAAACGGAAACAGGTTCAAAAAGAAAAATTGAATTTTCACGACAGATAAGTCAGATTAAGCTTACTAACCTGCTTACAAAAAAGCAGATTGAGTACCGTGAATTTACCCTGTTGCATGAAATAGGAAAGGAGGCATACCAGTTTATCTATTATTACGCTGCACTTGATACAGCAAACACACTATTATTAAACACATCATCAGATTTTAATGTTCACACACAATTATACCCGAAGTTTGATTGTATTATCAACATTAGAAAAACAAACGATATCAGGCGCATCAATAAGTTTTTTGAAGCTGTAAACGAGAAATTGCCCGATGGAGGGCTTTATATCGGATTGGTAGAAACCAAAGACGAGCGTAAAAAAAGACTCCTGAAAAAGTATCTGCCGGTAATCAATTATATTCTGTATTCTATTGACTTTATATTTAAAAGGTTAGCACCCAAATTTACCATTACAAAAAAGCTCTATTTTCTTGTTACCCGTGGATCCAACAGAATACTTACCAAGGCTGAGACATTTGGAAGGCTCTACTCATGCGGGTTTGAAGTGCTCGATGAAAAAGAGATCAACAACTACCTGTATTTTGTTGCCATTAAAACAAAAAAGCCTTTATATCCTGCCAGCCCGAGTTATGGCCCTTTTATTGCGCTCGAAAGGGTTGGCAAAGGGGGCAAAACAATTAAGGTTTACAAATTACGCACCATGCACCCTTTTGCCGAGTATTTGCAGGATTATATTTATAAGAAACATGGTTTACAGAATGGTGGCAAATTTAAAGACGATTTCAGAATTTCAACCCTGGGAAAAATTTTCAGAAAATTCTGGATTGATGAACTTCCCATGCTGTTAAACCTTTTTAAAGGTAATATGAAGCTGGTAGGAATAAGACCCATAAGTAAACAATACTTCAGTTTATATTCTGATGAATTAAAGAAAAAACGCATAAAACATAAACCCGGACTGATACCTCCATTTTATGTTGACATGCCCGAGACATTTGAAGAAATAATGAAATCGGAGCTAAAATATCTTGAACTTTATGAAAAGCATCCATTTTTAACCGATACAAAGTACTTATTCATTGCGCTGTTCAATATCATTATCAGACGGAAAAGAAGCAAATAGTATTCTACTTTACAAAAACCATATTTCTGTAATGTATTTTTATTGACATAAATTTTTTGATTTGGAACGGTATATTCTCTATATTTATCATTCTTTATAAAGGATCATTAACTACTAAATTCTATAATATGGGAAATGAAGCAATTAAAGTAGCATCGGTAGATGTGGAAAAACTGTTGAAGATGTTAAATGGAGCCCTTTCGGAAGAATGGCTGGCATACTACCAATATTGGATTGGCGCCCGGATGATGGAAGGGCCGATGAGGAGCGAGGTTGAACCAGAACTTTTGGTACACGCCGATCAGGAACTCAACCATGCCGTTTTGGTAGTTGATAGAATCATTCAGCTTGGAGGAACGCCGGTTATTAATCCCACTGAATGGACCAAACATGCCCGTTGCGCATACGAAGAGCCTTCAGACTCTTACATTGAGGTAATCCTGGAACAGAACCTCAGAGGTGAAAGATGCGCCATTAGGCGTTACCAGGAGATTGCCGATTTTACCAACGGCAAAGATCATGCTACACACCAGATGGCCGTGCAGATTCTGAACGAAGAACTTGAGCATGAAAACGATATCGAAGACTGGATCACCGACCTTACCAGAATGAAAGAGGAGTGGAAAAAGATGAGGTTGTAAATACTGTAAATCTGTCTTAAAATTATATTACCCGGATGATATAACTTGTCCGGGTAATGTTTCTATTTCAACGAATACCTGTTTTAAACATTCATATTATCATGTGTATGCATCATTTACGACTGTCCGCTTTTTTTGCCGGTTGTTTCTTTATTTTCCTGTTTTCTTTTCAGGGCAGGGCACAACAAGATGCTAAAAGTTTCATATATATATCGCTGAAAGAAGACAACAAAGTGGCGGTTTTTAAAATAAATCGGTCAGGCGGACAACTGGACAAAATCTATGACCAGACGGTAAGTGGCGGGCCTGCATCGCTTGCACTGCACCCTTCAAAGAAATACCTGTATATTGCCCGACGAAATGACAAAGCTGTTTCGGCCTATTCAATTGACAGCACCACCGGCATGCTGAATTTTATGAACGCGATAAATGTAGTGGACAATCCGGTATATATTTCTACCGACCGAAGCGGCAGATATCTCCTCACTGCATATTTCGGGGCAAGCAAAGCGGCTGTTTATCCTGTTGAAACAACGGGAATGCTAAATGGCCAGGCAGTAAAAACCATCACCACCGGCACCAATCCCCATGCAATACTCACAGACAATTCGAACCGGTTTTTGTACATTTCGGTGATGACCGGAAATAAAATCGAACAGTTTTCTTTCGATTCGTTGTCAGGATCTTTTAGCGCACTCAATCCTCCAGAGGTTTTACCTGCTGCAGGTGCCGGCCCGCGGCATTTTGTATTTCATGGCGCTAAAAACATTGTATATTTTGTGAATGAAACCGGCAATAGCATCTCTGCTTATCATATTGATAATTCTACCGGTTTGCTTCAGGAATTTCAGACAGTTTCAACGCTGCCTTCGTCATATACTTCGCCAAGTAAGTGTGCCGATATTCATCTTAGCCCCGGCAACAAATTTCTTTATGCCAGCAACAGAGGGCACGAAAGCATTGCCGCTTACCTGATAGATGAAGTTACGGGCAGGTTGTCGGTGATTGATTATTATCGTACTGTAAAATCTCCCCGCGAATTTGATATTGACCCTTCAGGAAATTACCTGTATGCTGCAGGTGAGGCTTCAAACAATCTTGCCTGTTACCGTATAAACAGCCAAAACGGAACACTCGATTCGCTGTTTACGATACCTGTGGGGAATAACCCTTCGTGGGTATTGACTGTTGAATATCATGGCACCATTACATCTGCTGCAAATATTCATCATTTACCCGAAAATAAAGCATACAGTTACCCAAATCCTGCGGGTAATGGATGCTGTGTGGTGTACTATGTGAACAAAATATCGGATGTAAACATCTCATTTTATGATATTTCAGGGCAACTGATAAGATCGGTACTCCAGCCGGGAATAAATCCCGGGTACCATGAATTTACCTGGAATGGAAGTGATAGCCCGAAAAAACCTCTGACAAGTGGAATTTATTTCTGCCGGATTTCAGGCCAGGAAAAACCTGAAATAATTAAACTGTACCTTCATCGTTGAACTGCTGAATATAAATACGACCGTATACTGTTTCGCGTTAATACATCTCATTTTTAATTCTCTTCTTTAAAAATAATAATATAATTATATTAGTAGTTGTATAACTACAAAAATAGTTATATATTTGTCGCATGGAAAATAAAGAACTAACAAAAGCAGAAGAACAGGTAATGAATTTCCTTTGGAAAGTAGAGAAAGGTTTTCTAAAAGACATTGTAGACCAGTTTCCGGAACCTAAACCCGCCTATACAACTGTTTCAACGGTTATCAGGGTGTTGGTAAAAAAGCAGTTCGTCGGATACAATGCTTATAGTAAAATTCATGAATACTTTCCATTGATTTCGAAGACCAGCTATTTTCAGAACCATGTGAAAACCATCATCAACAATTTTTTCAATGGTTCTGTCCCTGAATTTGCATCTTTTTTTGCAAACGAACAATTGAAACTTTCTGAACTTGAAGAGATTAAACAACTGATAGAAGAGCATATAAAGAATAAAAAATCAAAGAATTAAAACCATATGTCAGCTTATTGTATTTATATGCTTAAAGTAAGCATATGTCTTTTAGTTTTCTTCATATTTTATATTTTGGTTTTGCGAAAGTTAACATACTTTCAGCTTAACCGGATGTACCTGCTATCAGGACTTATATTCTCTTTTTTCATCCCTGGTTTAAAGTTTTCAATACTAAAGGTTCCCCCTGATTCAATGCTTTCGAATATTGCAGAGATTACAGTTTATGAACCGGATTTTCAGCTTTTTACCACAATAAATTCATCCAATGGTTTTAACATAAACAAATTTTTACAGGCAATAGCGCTTGTTTATTTTTCAGGTATTACCATTCTGTTCTTCAGGCATTTGTTTTCCATTATCAGGATTATACGGCTCATGCATTGTTCTGAAAAAACGTACTTTGGGAAATTAAAAATTATTAAAACAAACACACCTGTTCCATTTACTTTCTTTAATAAGATTTTTTTACCAAAAAACTTAGATAGTCAGATGATTATTGAGCATGAAGCTGCACATATTATTCAATTTCATTGGTTCGACCTGATACTCGCAGAGATTGCAACCATACTGCTTTGGTTCAATCCTTTTGTTGTTCTTTATAAACGTTCGCTCAGGCTTCAGCATGAATATCTTGCAGATTCATATGTTGTAAGAGATGGTACCAGAATTGAAAATTATCTCGGTAACATGCTTAAACAGGTTTATGATGTTAGCACAGGCGGACTATTCAGCTATTTCTATTGTAAAACAATTAAAAAACGTATTGTTATGATAACAAAAAATAAAACTTCAGTAAAATTTAAAGGAATTTATCTTTTGGTATTGCCCCTGATAATCGGATTATTGATGGCATTTTCCTTCTCAACGGATAAAAACAACCTAAAACTGCCCGATGTGCCGGAAATAAATCCACAGGAGTATGTACCGTCAATCTTTCCTGTTGATATAAATAAGGTAACCACTGTGAATGGCTATGGTGACCGGATACACCCGTTCACTAAAAAACATGTGTTTCATTATGCCATTGATTTTGCCCTCGAAGAAGGCGAGAATATTTACTCTACTGCAACAGGTATGGTTATTGAAGCTTCATTCGATTCACAAAGAGGGAACTATATCTTTATCAGGCACAACGATGAGTATTCCACCTTTTATTCACACCTTAAAGAAATATTGGTAAAACCAGGTGACAAAGTGCAGAAGGGCGGACTTATCGGATATGTCGGCAATACCGGTTATTCAACGGGTTCGCATCTACACTATGAAGTACATAAAAACGGAGAAAAGATCAATCCAAAAGATTATCTGCCAAAATAATTCATTGAGAAAAAAGGCGTGCCGGCACGCCTTTTTCTCATTTTTTGAAATTCAATATAAGCTTTTTATAGCATCCCCAGTTCAAACTTTGCCTCTTCAGAAAGCATATTAGGGTCCCAGGGCGGATCGAAAACCAGATTAACCTTTGCATTACTTATGCCTTCAACTGTTTCTACCTTTTCTTTTACTTCGGCAAGCAGGCTGTCGGCTACCGGACAGTTTGGAGCAGTAAGTGTCATAGTAATGGTAGCTTTCTCGCTTTCGTCTATTTCAATGTCGTAGATAAGCCCTAAATCGTAAATATTCACAGGTATTTCCGGATCGTATATTTCTCTAAGAACGTGTACGATTTCAGTTTCTGTATGCAGCAAATTTTTTTCCATAATTGAGTCCTCCTATAAATTTGCCTTATTTTTGGCCTGCCAGGCAATAGCATAAAGTTTCATTTGTTTAAGCATAGCCAGCAAACCGTTCGACCGTGTTGGCGACAGGTTTTGCCGCAGGCCAATGGCATCAATAAAATACAAATCAGCATCTATAATCTCCTGCGTTGTACGGTTTGACAAAACCTTTATCAGCAATGCAACAATACCTTTTGTAATGATGGCATCGCTGTCGGCGCTGTATTTTACAATTCCATCGGAATATTCTGCGTTGAGCCATACCTTTGACTGGCAGCCGTTTATAAGATATTCATTTGTTTTATATTTAGCATTAATCAAAGGCAGATCTCTGCTAAGTTCAATCAGATAGTTGTATTTATCCATCCAGTCGTCATACACTGCGAATTCTTCAACGATCTCTTCCTGGATTTTATTTATGGTATTCACAATTGTAACAATTATTATGTAAACAAGTTCGAAATTATGAAATTATCCTAACATTTCTTTGACCTTTTTCACCGCAGCACAGAGCATGTCTATTTCCTCGCGGGTGTTGTACATAGCCAGCGATGCCCTCACTGTACCTTCAATACCAAAACGCTCCATGAGCGGCTGGGCGCAATGGGTGCCTGTACGCACAGCCACGCCAAGTTTATCAATCACCATGCCTGTATCAGACGGGTGGATATTGTTAATAAGAAAAGAGATGATGGATGATTTATTTATTGAGTTTCCGTAAATTTTTACCTGTCCCACTTCCATCATGCTTTTTGTGGCATAATCAAGCAATTCGTGTTCATAACGGGCAATATCAGGCAGACCGGTTTCTGTAATATAATCAAGCGCAGCAGCCAGCCCTATTGCTCCGATATAATTGGTGGTGCCGGCTTCGAATTTCAACGGAAGCGGTTGATAGGTTGTTTTTTCAAAGGTAACCCTGTCAACCATGTCGCCCCCGCCCTGATAAGGAGGCAATGCGTCGAGCCATTTTTCTTTTCCGTAAAGCACACCTATCCCGGTCGGACCGTATGCTTTATGACCCGAAAATGCAAGAAAATCACAATCAAGCCCCACAACATCTATCGGAACATGCTGAATTGACTGGGCGGCATCAATAAGCACCGGAACATTGTGCCGGTGGGCGGTATCTATGAGTTTTTCAATAGGGTTAACAGTGCCGAGCACATTTGATATATGGGTTACAGAGACGAGCTTTGTTTTTTCGGTGAAAAGCTTTTCGTAGGCCTCAAAAATCAAATCGCCTTTTTCTGTGATGGGGATTATTTTTAATACTGCCCCTTTTCGTTCGCATAACATCTGCCAGGGAACAATATTGGCGTGGTGCTCCATGGTAGAAATAATTATCTCATCACCCGGATGAATGTACTTTTCACCAAAAGAAAAGGCAACAGTATTGATAGACCCCGTGGTACCGCTGGTAAAGATCACTTCACATGTATTTTTCGCACCTATGAATTGCTGTACTTTTTTTCTTGCCAGTTCATACTCTTCTGTGGCATTCTCGCTTAAAAAGTGGATGCCCCGGTGTATACTGCTGTTTTTTGCAGAATGAAATTCTGTAATTTTTTCAATTACTTTTGCAGGTTTCTGGGTGGTGGCACCATTGTCGAGGTAAATAAGAGGCTTGTTATAAACTTTTTGCTGAAGAATAGGAAAATCGTTTCTTACTTTAATAATATCGTAACTCACAATAATATGTATTTATATCATTAACCGCAGTGTATTTCACACTCATTACATCTTGACAGTTTACCTCTCAATCTTTTGTCAACAAGATCAATTACCCTTTCTTTAAGGTGTATGGCGCTAATGTTGCTGATAATATCATTTGCAAAAGCATACATCAGCAGGTGCCGGGATTCTTTTTCGGGAATTCCCCTGCTGCGCAGATAAAACAGCGCTTCGGTGTCGAGTTGTCCAACTGTTGCTCCGTGACTGCATTTCACATCATCGGCATATATCTCAAGTTGTGGTTTGCTATTCATCCTTGCCGATGGAGCAAGCAGTATATTGTTATTCTTCTGATAAGCCATCGTCTTTTGTGCATCTTTTGCAACATAGATTTTTCCATTGAATGCGCCCGAAGCATCTTCGTTCAGTATGCCTTTAAACAACTGGGTGCTCGTGCAATTCGGCCTGGCATGTTTTACCACGGTAAAATTTGCAACGTGTTGCTTGCTGTCAGCAATAAAAAGTCCATACGTGTAGTTTTCGGCATGTTCCCCATCAATGTTTATAAAAGTATTATTTCTGATAAAACCGCCGTGGAGCGAAATAATATTGGTTTTCACCTTGCTGTAAGCCTCCTGGTGAATAAATGAATTTGACAGTTGGGTAGAAAGATTGTTCTCATTCTGTAACATATCATATTCAATACTCGAATTTTCACCGGCATAGATCTCAGTGAGCGAATTGGTAAGAAAAGTACTTTTACAGATTGTATGATCGCACACGATTATTTCAACATCAGAATTTTTTTCGGCCACGATGAGATTTCTGCGCGTTACCCGAAGGTTTTTGAGTGAAAAACACAGGTTTATTATCTGTATGGGCTTAGACAGTTTCACATTTTCGGGAATGTAAATAAATACCCCATCCTGGGCAAAAAAAGTATTCATCGCCACCAGGCTGTCTTCGTCGGTTCTGGCATAACTGCCGTAATGTTTGTTAAAAACTTCGGGATATGCCACCGAAGCCTGTGCCAGGCTGCTTATTATGACACCTTCGGGCAGGTTTTCGGGTTTATTGTTATGGTAATAAAAACCATTGAGTACCAGAATAACATGGGTATCGAGTTCGGGAATCTCGCATTTAAAAATCTCTTCGAGATTGACATGAAAATGGTTAGCCGCGAATTCAGCATTGTACTCAGCCGAGAGCACCGGAAAAAGGTCTGTGTACCGGTATGCTTCCACTTTCTTTGTGGGAATACCCAAACGGTTGAAATCGGTAAGGGCCTTACTACGGGCAAGCCTGATCTTTTCGCCTACATTGGCATCAATCAGTGAAGCGTTCTCCCGATAAAGTTTAATATAATCCTGTTTTAAAAGTTCTATCTGATTATTATCTGCCATAATAATTCTTCTTATTCGGTTTCTGCATTCAACCAGTCATATCCTTTTTCTTCGAGTTCCAGGGCCAGTTCTTTTCCGCTTGATTTTACGATAGAGCCTTTATACAATACATGAACATAATCGGGGATGATGTAATCGAGTAACCGTTGATAATGAGTGATCACAATTGTGGCATTATTTTTAGTCCTGAGCTTATTTACACCGTTTGCGACAACTTTAAGCGCATCGATATCAAGGCCTGAATCGGTTTCGTCAAGAATTGATAAAACAGGCTCGAGCATGGCCATTTGAAAAATCTCATTTTTCTTCTTCTCGCCACCTGAGAATCCTTCGTTTACCGAACGGTTGGTAAGGTTGGAATGTAATCCTACCAGCTCTTTTTTTTCACGCATTACCTTCAGAAAGTCAGATGCTGAGATAGGCTCTGTGTTATGATACTTTCTTTTTTCGTTAATAGCAGTCTTAAGAAAATTTACCATGGTAACACCCGGAATTTCTACCGGGTACTGAAACCCAAGGAATATGCCTTTGTGAGCTCTTTCTTCGGGACTCATTTCGAGCAAATCTTCACCGAGATAAGTAACCGTGCCCCCTGTAACTTCAAATTCTTCTTTACCTGCAAGCACCGATGCTAGTGTGCTTTTTCCCGATCCATTGGGGCCCATAATGGCATGTACCTCGCCTGCTTTAATTGAAAGGTTTATGCCTTTTAGTATCTCTTTGCCGTTTATTGCTACTTTTAAATTTTCAATTTTCAACATAAATAATAATTTTAAACTAACCAACACTTCCCTCAAGACTTATCTGTAAAAGCTTTTGTGCTTCAACAGCAAATTCCATGGGAAGTTTATTTAAAACCTCGCGTGCGTATCCGTTAACAATCAGGCCAATAGCAGCCTCGGTATCAATTCCCCGCTGATTGCAGTAAAAAATCTGATCCTCGCCAATTTTTGAAGTTGTGGCTTCGTGTTCAATGATTGCAGTATTATTCTCTACTTCAAGGTAAGGAAATGTATGTGCACCGCATTTATCACCAAGCAGCAGCGAATCGCATTGCGAGAAATTTCTTGAGTTTTCGGCATTTTTTGCAATCTTCACAAGTCCCCGGTAACTGTTGTTGCTTTTACCGGCCGAAATACCTTTCGATATAATGGTGCTTTTTGTGTTTTTGCCTATATGAATCATTTTGGTACCTGTATCTGCCTGCTGATGGTTATTGGTTACTGCAACAGAATAAAACTCACCAACAGAATTGTCTCCTTTCAAAATGCAACTCGGGTATTTCCATGTAATGGCAGAACCGGTTTCAACCTGTGTCCATGATATTTTTGAATTGTTGCCCTTGCAGATTCCTCTTTTGGTAACAAAATTGTATATGCCTCCTTTGCCGTTTTTATTGCCGGGGTACCAGTTTTGAACGGTTGAATATTTAACTTCAGCATTTTCAAGTGCAATGATCTCAACAATGGCAGCATGCAGCTGGTTTTCATCACGCATGGGCGCCGTACAACCCTCAAGGTAACTTACATAACTGTCTTCTTCGGCTATTACCAGCGTTCGCTCGAACTGTCCGGTATTGGCAGCATTAATTCTGAAATAGGTTGAAAGCTCCATTGGGCAACGAACCCCGCGAGGTATATAACAAAATGAGCCATCGCTGAACACCGCCGAATTGAGGGTAGCAAAGAAATTATCGGTGTAAGGCACCACGGTGCCCATATACTTTTTAATCAGGTCGGGATATTCCCTTACTGCCTCGCTGAATGAACAGAAAATAATGCCAAGTTCGGCAAGAGATTCCCTGAATGTGGTTTTTACAGACACACTGTCCATTACGGCATCTACCGCGACACCGGTAAGCAGTTTTTGTTCTTCAAGGGGAATACCCAGTTTATTAAAGGTCTTCAATAGTTCAGGGTCTACATCATCAAGGCTCGATAGCGCAGGCCTTTGTTTTGGCGCCGCGTAGTATATTACATCCTGATAATTGATCTTAGGCACGATAAGATGCGCCCACTCCGGCATTTTCATGGTTTGCCAGTGCCTGAAAGATTTTAACCTGAAATCAAGAAGAAAATCAGGTTCATTTTTTTTTGCAGAAATCATCCTTACGACCTCTTCGTTCAATCCTTTGGGAATATAGTCGGTCTCGATGTCTGTGATAAATCCGTATTTATAATCACTTTCAGTGAGTTCTGTCAATATTTTGTTATGGTCATTATCCATTTTAGCTTCGAATAATTTATAAGAAAATCAATTTACTGACCCCTTATTTAGATTAATTATAAATAATACAAATATACAAAATCTATTTTAATAAATCCTGATATTTGCCAGGGTTTAGAAAGATTCAGAAAGATTGTATATGAACGCAAAAGCAGATAAATACGCAAATTTATCAGAACTTGGGGAATTTGGGCTGATAAAGCTGCTTACAGAAAAAGTACAGTTAAAAAACCCGGGTTCGGTTGTCGGGGTGGGCGACGATGCAGCCGTACTCGATTATCGCGATAAACAGGTGGTTGTGACCACCGACCTGCTGGCCGAAGGCATTCATTTCAATCTTATTTATACACCCCTGAAGCATCTTGGGTACAAAGCTGCAGTGATAAACTTCTCCGACCTTTTTGCCATGAATGCTTTGCCCAGGCAGATACTGGTTTCTATTGCCCTTTCTTCCAAATTTACAACTCAAATGATAGGGGAGATATATGAAGGCATTTATCTTGCCTGCGAGAGGTATGGTGTTGACCTTGTTGGCGGCGACACATCATCTTCTGTTACAGGGCTTACTCTTTCTATTACAGCAATAGGTGAAGCAGACAAAGATGACATTGTTTACAGAAGCGGGGCAAACGTAAACGACCTGATATGTGTTTCAGGAAACCTGGGTGCTGCATACATGGGGTTACAGCTGCTCGAGCGTGAGAAGAAGATATTTGAATCTACCGGGCAGCAACCCGAGATGGACGAATACGGTTATATTTTAGAAAGGCAGTTAAAACCCGAACCCCGGGGAGATATTATCCAGTTGCTCAGGGAACTGAAAATTAAACCTACCTCGATGATTGATATTTCTGACGGACTGTCATCGGAGCTATTACATATCTGTACGGCCTCAAAAAAAGGGTGTTTGGTTTATTCAGGCAAAATTCCCATTGATCCTGAAACAGAAAGAATGGGCAAAGAAATAAACATTGAAGGCCTTGTGGCAGCGCTTAACGGAGGTGAAGACTACGAACTGTTGTTCACCGTTCCCTTAACAGATTTTGAAATTATAGGTAAAAGATCAGAAATTACAATTATCGGCCACATTGTTGAAGAGGAGGAGGGAAGAAGGCTTGTTACCCAAACGGGCTCGCTTGTAGACCTTATAGCCCAGGGATGGAGGGCATTTTAATAAACGGCAACGGTTAAAAGATTATTGTTACGATTTCAGCTTTCAGTATGTCTGATGCTTTTCATCTACCATGGGCACAAACCTCACCGGCAATACCGAATGCTGAATAAGCCTGCCTTTTGATTTTTTCAGAAGCACAAGATGCTGCACTTCACTGCCCCCAACGGGTATTATCATCTTACCGCCCTCTTTTAACTGTTTTACCAGTGGTTCGGGCACATGGGTAGGTGCACATGTAACGATAATGGCATCAAAAGGACTGTATTCGGGCCAGCCATTGTACCCATCGCCGGTTTTAACCTTTACATTGTGATAACCTAAAGACTTTAAAAGCTTTTCGGAGGCATTGCCTAATGCTTCAACAATTTCAATGCTGAAAACCGAATCGCAAATTTCAGCCAGAATGGCTGCCTGGTATCCCGATCCGGTGCCTATTTCCAGTATTCTGTCATTTTTGCCGGGCTGCAGCGTTTCGGTCATAAATGCCACGATATAGGGCTGAGAAATGGTCTGGTTGTAGCCAATGGGCAACGGGTGGTCTTGGTATGCATGTTTCACCAGGTTATCGGGCACAAAACGATGGCGCTCAACTTTGTGCATGGCTGCCAGTACCTTTTCATTTGTAATTCCCCTGGCTTCAATCTGTTCTTTTACCATTTTTCCCCTTAACGATTTGTATGGGTCATCCTGCGGATTGGTTCGCTGTATGCAGGCGGTTAAAAAAACCGTTAATAACAGAATGGTTGCAAAACAGTTGGGGCAATATGCAGGATGGCATTTTTTCATCTCCGGGTTTTGATGTTTAAAGGTACGATAAATAGGAGATAATTGTACAGAATATTTTTGATTTAAAACCTACTTATGGCATCACATATTAATTAAAGGTATCGGGAAGTATTTTCAAAATTCAATGCACGATTACATTTAAAGGAGCTTTGATTATACGAATGTATTGTCTTATTTTTACACATCAAAAAAAAAATAATATGAAGGCACTGGTAATATATTACAGTAAAAAAGGAACTACAAGGCAATTTGCCTATGAAATAGATAAATACCTGAAAAACTCAAACCTTGATTCGAAGATAATGTCTATATATGATGTTCACCCTGACGACATAAAACAGGCTGATATCGTGCTGATTGGATGCTGGACTCATGGTTTGTTTGTAATTCTGCAACATCCGGATAAGACATGGAAAAAATACGCCAGACAGTTTCCTGAACTTAAAGGCAAAAAGGTGGGATTCTTCACCACATATCTGCTGGCAACAGGCAGTATGTTTAGTCAGATGCAGAGTGTATTAAAAAATAAACTTTCAGTACCTGTTACCCTTAAGCTGAAATCGAAAAACGGCAAACTCTCTGAGGATAATAAAAATCTGTTAAAACAGTTTTTGAGCTGAGGTTCAGGATTTTTTTCCCTGGTATAAACTATATCATGAGGATATTTTATTTTTCAGGAGGCTTTATTTAGGATTTATCCTATTTTTGAACAAACTTCAGCATAATGCTCTTGAATTATATCTGGATTGGTTTTTTCCTGATTGGTTTTCTGGTAGCGCTTTTTAGGGTTATCGGGTATTACTTTCGCGACTTTTTTGCTCTTCACTTGGGCATTGTATTCGACAAAGCAGACCTGAATGTTTTTTCAGCAATGGTGAAAAGTACATTCGAGATGGCCGAAACCAGTATCAGTATCATCATTGTACTTACCGGCATTATGACCTTGTGGCTCGGCTTTATGAAGATAGGCGAAAAAGGGGGCGCCGTGCACATTCTGGCCAAAGCTGTTTCACCTTTTTTCAGGAAAATTTTTCCCGAAGTACCGAAAAACCATCCGGCCATTGGTGCTATGCTAATGAATATCACTGCCAACATGCTCGGCCTCGATAATGCTGCCACACCCTTAGGGCTAAAGGCCATGAAGGAGTTACAAAGTATTAACCCCCAAAAAGATACTGCCTCAAATGCACAAATTATGTTTATTGTGATTAACACTTCGGGGCTTACAATTATTCCAATAAGCATCATGGGTTATCGTTTGGCTGCAGGTGCCCCCAATCCGTCTGACATATTTTTGCCATTGCTGCTTACTACCTTTATTTCTACACTGGTTGGCCTGGTTGCTGTATCTGTTGTTCAGCGAATCAATCTCCTTAATTATATTGTATTACTTTACCTCGGCGGTTTAAGTCTTCTGGTAACATTGATTCTTTTAATGGTAAAATCAATAAATAGTGCCCAAAGTGATCTATTGGTGGCTTTTATGGGCAACTTCATTCTATTCCTGATAATTATCTTATTTTTTATTTTAGGTATCAGAAAAAAGATTAACCTGTATGATGAATTTCTGGCAGGTGCAAAAGAAGGTTTTGGGGTAGCGGTTAAAATTATACCTTACCTCGTGGCTATGCTTGTTGCAATAGGCGTTTTCAGGGCTTCCGGAGCATTTGATTATGTTCTTGCCGGAATGGCAAAATTTGTGGGTTTGTTTGGTTTCGACACCGAGTTTGTTAAAGCGCTTCCCACCGCCCTTATGAAGCCATTAAGCGGAAGCGCAGCCCGTGGCATGACTATCGAGATCATGCATAATTACGGGGCAGGTTCATTTGCCGGTAAACTGGCCTGTATTTTCCAGGGCTCTACCGAAACTACCTTTTACACGCTTGCTGTTTATTTTGGCGCAGTTAATATAAGCCGCACAAGATACACCGTTGCATGCGGGCTTATTGCCGACTTTGCGGGAGTAATTGCAGGCATTTTTATAGCTTATATCTTCTTCGGTTAATTATTTATTACTAAATTGCAAAACCCTTGATGGTCTAATTATTAACTTAAACATATACACAATGAACATATCAAAGTGCCAGACAAGTTTTATAATTTTTGTTTCTGTCTTATTATTTATCTCCTGCTCTAACAGGCAGGGTGCGAAAGACAGTACAAAAGAAGAAACCGCTGTAACTGAAAAAATACCCTCGCTCAGCATGTACGATTACAGTACATACGGATTACAGGTGCTTGAAGATTATAAAGACCCCAAAAGCCAACTTACCAGTATTAAACTGGGCGAAGCTATTAATTATCTTGGTGAAACTGTAACCGATTCTGCAAGCAAGAAAGAATATTATAAGATAGAATTGTCTGACGGTACCACCGGCTGGGCATTAAGTAAGTACATTGTGATTGCAGCCACGCCGGCTGCTGTGGTCGCTGCCACACCTGTGTATGAAAGGCCCGATATCTTAACCAAATCTGCACGAAAATACTATGATGTAATTGATATTGTTGCCATTACTGAAGAAAGAGACGGATGGTGTAACGTTACAGGAAGAAACCTGCTTAATTCGGGATGGGTGCTGAAAGAGAGCCTTTCAGCCAATAAAGAAGATTTTGCCATGGCAATACTGGCCCGCAAAGAGATTTTTAACCCTAAAGGGAATATAATAAATGAAAAATTGAACGATTTTATCAATAACGCGCAGTTTCCGGGGAGTAAAATAGTTACGATATTAAGGGACAGCCTGATAACCAATGTAGAAAATTCTGCGGCAGAACCCAATTATATTGAAGGGACAGAGCCGGTTGAATTACCCGAATAGCTTTTCAAGGCTTTGCTTTGTAATAAAAAAACGTGAATGTCATGGTATCATGCTGATTTGACATTCACGTTTTTATTGATCTTACGGCAGGGTTTATTTGAGCGCTGATATTTTATAAACAGCGGTTTTGGCCAGCATATCGTGAATGGCCTGCTTTTTCTCACCCAAAACGATAAAACATCCGATGAAGATGACCAATCCCAGAATGCCTCCCAGGGTACTGAAAATACTCACTCCTGTCAGGATGGCAAGGAGACCCATCAATGAAGCGATATTTTTCAACAAGTATCTGACAATGAGTTTGCCCACATCTGCTTTGGTCCCGTTGTCACTTCCTATCTGGATGCCCAGGATAAGTTTTCCAACTGTAAAGCCGGTAAATGCTTCAAGTAAAAACCAGATAGCAGTAACAGTATAGGTAACCACAAGACCTGCCATTAGTTTTCCCATCATGCCTGTTGCTGCAGCACTGTAATCTGTACTTTCAAGACCCATAGCAGTATCCTTTAGAGCACCAATACCAAAGACTGAAACAAGGATCACATTTACTATTGCTATAAGCACAAAATCAAGCAGATATGCGCCGAGCCTGGGACCAAAACCAATTCTGTTTTCCATATGATTGTGTTTTTAGGTTAATAAAGTTAAAAATTACACATTATTTGCTTAAAAAAAAATAGTTGAATGATCACATTGCGACTTTGTGATTTTTATTTCTGATTCTTTGTATTTTTCGGTACAAATAACTAATATTGCACTCCTGAAAAACGGCTATTTTTCAGGTCCCATAGCTCAGTTGGTTAGAGCACCTGACTCATAATCAGGTGGTCCCTGGTTCGAGCCCAGGTGGGACCACTAAAACAGTTTGGAGTGTGAGTTTTTAGCAAGAGGAAGAAAATTCACACTCCATTTTTTGTTCCCTCACAGCAAATACCAATAAAAAAAAGCGAGTTTTTTGTTTTTTGCAGACCTCATGGCTCAGCCGATTAGAGCATCCCGGTAAAACAGTTTGGAGTGTGAGTTTTTAGCAAGAGGAAGAAAATTCACACTCCATTATTTGTTCCCTCACAATAATATACCTATTTACCCAGGTTATTAAAGTATTCCAATATCACCTCCCCCGCATCATCCAGGCTCTCGCCAAAAGAAATGATCCCTTCCTCGTGCCCGCCCATTACAAAAATTTTCTGTTGGCTTACAACGGGCTCTTTGAATAATCGCAATATTTCATAGGCCATCTGCGGGGTTCCGTATTCAACTGCTGCATTGGTTGTCTGAAGTACCCCTTTTAGATTTTCCCATAATCTGAGGTGATGAATATGAATAACCGCGGCAATGGCCCCATTGCATTCGTAAACTGCCGCATGGCTCATCGTTTCGGCAGATGCTTTGGCCCTGCCTGTGCAATGAACACTGTTTTCTGAAATATCGTATCCGGTTATCAGTGCATAGTCGTCTTTTGACAATGTTTTCTTATGGCCTGTGGCAGTGCCTGTGATTATAAACCTTCCATCGCCGGTTTGGATGCTTACATTTCCATAGCCGATTCCTTCTGAATTGCAACCTACAAGACCTTTCTCATGCAACCTGGTTCTCCAGGGGTTAATGATTTCAAAAAGACTATCTGGAAAATCAAATGATGCATTGTCCCATACACAGTTAAATTTCAGGTATCCTTCTTTAACATTCATAAGCCTTCGAATGACTATTCAACAGGTTGGTTTTAAAAAGAAATGTTTGAGTACATCAGATTTTGGTCAATGCAATTTTTATTAGTTCCAGGAATTTAACACTGTTGCTTTCTATTATTTCCCTGATATCGGCTGTAGTCGGCGGCACGGTATCCGTACGCCAGGAGTCGTAGTCGGTACAAAGTGCTGCCACTGCAATTGGTATACCCAGTTCATTGGCAAGAATGGTTTCAGGGGCAGTGGTCATGTTCACAATATCTGCGCCCCAGGCTTTATAAAGGTTCGACTCTGCCCTGGTGGAAAATCTTGGGCCGTCAATGGTAATTACTGTTCCTTTGGTATGAACGGTCAGTCCCAGTGTTATGGCAGCTTCAATCAGGTTGTCGCGAAGATCGTCTGAGAAAGGAGCAGCCATTGGGGTGTACCTGAACTCGCCTGGTTGGTCTTCTTCATAAAATGTTGAAATTCGCAGTTTGGAAAAATCAATAAACTGATCAAAAACAACGAATTCGCCGGGACATATCTCTTCCCTCAGACTGCCACAGGCAGATGTTGATAAAATATGGGTACATCCAAGCTTTTTCAATGCATACATATTTGCCCTGTAATTCACCCTCGACGAAGGTATGGTATGGTCTTTTCCGTGACGGGCCAAATGCACAATCCCAATACCATTATATATTCCCGACTGTAGTTCGGAACTTGGTGTTCCAAAAGGGGTTTCCATTGTAATCTTTTCAGCCTCCTTCAACAAGTTAAAGTTTTCCAGTCCTGTGCCCCCAATTATTGCTATTTTGTTCATTTTATTGTCATTTCTGTTTTTCGGGAAAGAGTTCTAAGATACTATTTTTTTCCGGTTTACATATTCCTTTTTCGGTAATTAATGCCGTAATAAGCCTGGCGGGTGTAACATCAAATCCATAATTAACCGCTCTGCTTTCCGGGGAGGTTATCAGCATATTTTCTGATTTCCCGTTGATAATGCCCTGAATAAATTTTATTTCTTCTTCATCGCGTTCTTCAATGGGTATCTCTTTCAAACCATCGGTTATGTTCCAGTCAATTGAAGAAGAAGGCAGGGCAACATAAAAGGGGATATTGTTGTCGTATGCAGCTAATGCTTTCAGATAGGTGCCTATTTTATTGGCCACATCTCCATTCATTGAAGCACGGTCACAGCCTACAATTGCCATATCAACCATTTCGTGCTGCATCAGGTGTCCGCCGGCATTATCGGTTATAATGGTACAGGGCACTCCGTGCTGCTGAAGTTCCCATGCAGTAAGTCTGGCGCCCTGGTTTCTCGGGCGTGTTTCATCAACCCATACATGTACCTTAATGCCCTGGTCGTGTGCAAGGTAAACAGGAGCAGTGGCTGTACCGTAATCAATGCATGCCAGCCAGCCTGCATTGCAATGGGTGAGTATATTTACAGGTGCTTCATTTTTCATGGCAGATATCCTTTCGATAAGCTGCAATCCGTGATGGCCGATATCAAAGCTGTTTTGGCGTTCATTATCAATTATGCTCAAAGCGGTGTGGAGGGCAGTTTCTGTTTTTTGTTCCAAGCCCTGTACTTTGCTTATTTCATGTAAGACCATGTCGACTGCATAACCCAGGTTTACGGCAGTAGGCCTGGCCGATTTAAGATAGGCAGCCTTTTGGGCAAGGTATTCGTCAAAGGCATCAGATCTTTTAAATTCACATATGGCGAGGTAAACTCCCAATGCAGCTGCAGCACCTATCAACGGGGCTCCCCTCACCTGCATATTTCTTATGGCAAAGAAAACATCATCACAGGATTTCAGGCTGGTAACCTTAAATTCAAAGGGAAGAAAACGCTGGTCTATAATCTCTGCCTCTTTTTTGTTTCCCGGATTTATCCGGATTGTTTCATAATGTCTCCCGTTTACATTCATCTTTTACCTTATATTTGTCATAATGTGTATTTAGTAATTAAAAATAATGAAATTATCTGTAGCGGTCAAAAAACCTTATTCACAAATTAAGAACATTATCTTCGATTGGGGCGGGGTAATCACGAATATCAATACAGAAAAGTCGGCGGAAGCATTTGAAAAAATTGGTTTTAAAGAGTTTGGAAAGCATTATGGCCTTGCCGAACAAAAAGACTTTTACAAACAATTTGAAGCAGGAAAACTAACAGCTGCCGAATTCAGAACCCGAATTAGAAGTTATATATCAAAAGAAGTAACTGACCAGGAAATTGACGATGCATGGACAGCCATGTTGCTTGACACACCTGCTGACCGATTGAAACTATTAGAAAATTTAAAATCTGGATACCGTACTTTTCTGCTAAGCAATACAAGTACTTTGCATGTTGATTTTTGTTATAACAATCTCATCAGCAAGTATGGTAAAATGGGATTTGCACCCCTGTTTGAAAAAGTCTATTTTTCTTTTCAGGTTGGAATGAGAAAACCCGATTTGAGAATTTTTAAACTTATAATAGATGAAAACCGGTTAATACCATGTGAAACACTTTATATTGACGATGTTCTTGCAAATGTTGAAGCTGCGGCAAAAACCGGCATGATTGCATATCATCTCCAACCTCCCGTAAGTTTGACAGATATATTTGAACCGGAAATTTAGCAGTATTTCTGTCAGAAAGTCTTTGATTTGCTTTCATCAACTCATTTATCCTTACCCCCCCGGTAAACTAAGTGCTGTTTTTCACAGCTGGCTGGCAAATCTGAGTGACGGGGTATTTTATTGTATTTCCCAGGTAAGTTCCACGTCCCAGTTCGACCTGAGATCAATCTTTAAGGGATTAAAAAAGATCTGTTCGGGTTGAATTTTTTTCAGGTAGTTGCCGGTATCCCATTTCCCGTTTTTGTTTCTATCAAAGATAGCTTTGAGCTTATAGCTGCCCGGCGGCAAATAATCAAACACGATGGTTTCAGCCTGCCATATCCGCTTTTCGCGTATCAAAACATCTTTGTCATTTAACAATTGAATGATGTATGGAATGCTGTCTTTGCCTGTTTGAAGAATGATTTTGCCGTAGTATTCAAATAATTGGGTATTAAAAGACACATCAAGGGTGTCGTTTGTAATTCCGTAAATATCGGTAAAAGCTCCCGGCGGTATAAACAACCTGTAACTTTTTTGTTCATCCCACTTTGTATGCAGGTAAAATTTCCTTTTGCCCACCGAATCAATGGTGTAAGTGTAAGCAGTTTTGTGTTCAACCGAATCAACAAGCTTAAACAACCCGATGCTATCAAAAGAATAATATTTTACGGGTTTTTCCATGCTTATTACAATAGGTGAGTTCAGGTTCATGGTACCGTTAGTGGATATGTTTAGCTTCACATCAATATAAACCTTTGTAGGCGCTGATGTTTCCTCTTTATGCTGCCTACGCAAAACAGGGGGGGCTTTTTTTTCTTTTGACCTTAAGCGAAGGGTATCGGCTTTTGTTGTTAAAAGGTTCTGGGAATCCAGCACGGCGTATTCTACCCTGAATAAGAGGGTATCTTTGTTTGCAATGGTTGTATCGGTTATCCAGTATACAATCGTGTCGTTAAAGAATGATGCCTCTTTTAATATTGTACCCGGTATTTCTTCAAAATTAAGCGGGGTAATGGAGACTGTGTCGAATTGGGGACGGTTAAAACAAATGACCACTTTATCTTTTTCAGGCCTCTCTTTGGTGGTAATGTATTGTATTTTTGTTTCTTCTGTGAACAGGAAAAGGTTTACATTCAATGCATATTTTATCTCACGCGGTATCATAATGGTATCACCACTGATACTGTCAACCACGAACTCAGTCATTAGCGAATCGCTAAAAATCGTTGAATCAACATACTCTCCGATGAGAGAGGTGTCTATTACTATGTTTTCTAAGAAATCGGTCTTTGTCGGGTCGAAAACAAACGAAGAGTCTATAAAGGCAATAGATTCTTCGGGCAGGTCATAGATCATATTGTTGTTTGCATCCTTTAATGCAAAAACCCTGTAAATACCTGTTTTGATGTTGTTAATGCTAAACTTCCCTGTTTTATCTGTTCGCCCTATATATAGTGGTATTTCTTTAAGCGGCGCAGAATCGTTGAGGTTTTTGTAAAGCATTACCAGCACAGGTTCTTCCAGTGGTTTAAGCGTACGGGCATCTGTCAGGTCACCTGTCAGGCTCAGGGTGTCGAGTATGTTACCTGTTGTTACGACAAATTCAAGGTTTGCCAGCGGATTACCTTCTGTAAAATCAACAATGGCATTGCCGAAATTAAAAGTATAGGTAATACTGTCCCGTAGCTCGTTTTTGATATCAAGAATAAAAGTTTTTCCACGCAGTCTGCCTATGGGCTTTTCTTTTAAAGGCGGAGAAATAATCAACTCGTTGTTCAGGTTTTTAATGGTAACAAATTCATCAAAGGTCATCTGAAACCTGTCGCCATTAAAATTTTTCTGATAGTTCACCGGGGTGCTTTTTACAATCCTGGGTGGCGTAGTGTCTGAAGGCCCGCCCGACGGGGAACCAACCTTGGCACACGACCAGCCAAGCAAAAGCAGGGTTGCAGCAATAATTGCAAAGACGATTTTAACTAAGTCGCGGTACAATAGTCTATCTTTTTTATAAATTCATGCTAACTAACTCTGGATATTGCCCGATATTGCAAACAGCAACAAAAATATAACAATAATTTAAAGCTTTATAAAATAAGGAGCAAACATATGTTATTTTTTATTAACTAAGTTAGTCATTAGTTTATTAGCTTTGTAAGGATCAAAATATTCTATTATGCTGAATTTTATTATTTGGAATATCAAACCCCAGTTACTTAATCTGGGAGTTTTTGAATTAAGATATTACAGTCTGCTCTTTGCGGCGGGTTTTGTAGCAGGTTACATCATTATTTTCAGAATGCTCAAACGTGAAGGACTCGACACCGCGATTCTTGAAAAGCTTACCATTTATGTCGTGATAAGCACTATTATTGGTGCACGGCTGGGACACTGCCTCTTTTATGAATTTGATTATTACATACTGCATCCTCTTGAAATGATCTTGCCATGGAAAGGAACAATTGGTAAGGACTTCAGGTTTACCGGTTATCAGGGTCTTGCTTCTCATGGGGCAGCAGTCGGCATCCCTATCGGCATTTACCTTTTTTCACGTAAAACAAAAATGTCGTACCTCTATACCATCGATAAGATTGCTATTGTTGTAGCCCTTGCTGCCGTTATGATTAGAACAGGCAACCTGATGAATTCCGAGATTTATGGCAGGATTTCAAAAAACCAATCGGGGTTCGTATTTGTTAATGACCTTAACAGCCTTGTTTCAAAAGAGGACTTTATTAAAAAAATCGGATACACTAAAACCGGTAATGATAGTATTGTCATTGCCAATGCTGTTCCGCTCGAACTGAACATTGAGTTTTCAAACAAGGTAAGAGATGAAATAACAGTGAAAAGATTTGCAGAGTTGCTCCTGAAGAAATACCTGAACAGAAATTTCTATGAGCTTGATGTGTTCCATCCTGATCCTTCAGTTATGAAGTACGATATTCTCAGGCCAGACAGAAATTTTGTACTCACTGCACGGGTATTTGCCTACCCAAGGTATCCCACACAGATACTCGAGGCCGGGGCTTATCTGCTCATTTTTCTTCTTTTATTGTGGATATATTACAGGAAAAGCAGGGGAATAAAAGACGGCTTTTATATCGGGCTGTTCCTGGTGCTTATTTTCCTGGCAAGGTTTATCATTGAATTTATTAAAGAAGACCAGGAGGCATTTGAAAGCGGTATGGCACTCAACATGGGGCAGTGGCTAAGCATTCCGCTGGTGATTTTCGGACTGGTACTGGTATATCTCAAAAGGCCTGTAAAACCTGAAGTAAAGTAGCTAAGGTTTATAACCTGGCCAAAGTTTTTACCTGATAATGGAACATACACACCATCATACGCATCATGGTATAAAAGCCAGTAATCTGGTCATTACCATGGTACTTAACCTTGTTATCACCATTGCAGAAGTTATCGGGGGACTGTTGTCCAACAGCCTCGCCCTTTTGTCGGATGCACTGCATAATCTTGGCGATACCACTGCTATTTTTATCGCTTATATCGCACATCGAATCAGCCATAGGAAGAATAGCCCCGAGAAAACTTTCGGCTACAAGAGGGTTGAAATCCTGGCGGCTTTGCTCAATGCCGTGGTGTTACTGGCAATCATTATCTATCTGTTTTTCGAAGCTGTAAACCGGCTGCAAAACCCCGAACCGGTTAAGGGCGGCATTATGTTGGCAGTGGCTGTTATTGGCCTTATAGCAAACCTCATATCAGTTCTGTTGTTAAGGAACGATTCTGCAAAAAACATCAATGTAAAAGCGGCTTATCTTCATCTTCTCGGAGACACTATTTCATCGGTGGCAGTGGTAGCAGGAGCCCTGTTTATCTATTTTTTTGAAATCATTTGGATAGATGCAGTCATTACAATTCTGGTGGGGATTTATCTTATAAAGGAGACTTTCTCGGTAATCAGGCAGGCTGTGGATATTCTGATGCAGGCGAAACCCAGGCGACTTGACCTGGATAAAGTAAAAAAAGAACTTGAAAAACTGCCCGAAGTTGACAACATACATCATGTGCATGCCTGGAACCTTACCGACAATGATATTCACTTCGAATGCCATCTCGACCTGAAAGACGATCTGCGAATCAGCCAGACAGATAAAATAAAGGATGTGATATACGAAATTTTATTGAACAAATTCAACATCACACATGTTACCATTCAGTATGAATTTAATTGTTGCGATAACAAAGAGATGATCCATTCGCGCTGAAAAAGATATGAATATTGAATATCATACTTTTAGCTTCGGTAGCTTTTTATGAATGCAATACAGGGAACCATATCGGACATGAGCACGGCTTGCTGCTGCAATGGTTAAGGGTTGCTTCGGGTATTTTGCCTGTTGCCCTCATCGTGTATGGATATATCCTGAATTTTTTCAGAAAGCCAGGGCTGAAAACTTAAAAAGTTAAAGTAATTTTAATTCGTTAAATATGAAGGAAGTAAAGGTTTTGGTTGAGGGGATGACCTGTAACCACTGTAAAATGAATGTTGAAAACAGTATCCGTTCTGTAGCGGGGATCACCGGCAGCGAGGCCGATCTCACCACTGGTGTGGTAACTGTTTATGGCGATAAAATTGATCTTGCTAAAATAAAAGATGCTGTGGAATCTGCCGGATACACTTTTAGCGGGATAAAACACTGATATTGAAGCATTAATTATTAAAATCTTGGATTAAAATGCATACAGTAGTACTACTCAGGCATGGTGAAAGCATCTGGAACAAACTTAACCTTTTTACTGGTTGGACAGATGTTGACCTTTCGGAAAAAGGCATTGAAGAAGCCATAAAATCCGGCAAGGTCTTGAAAGAAAACGGCTACGAGTTCGATGTGGCCTTCGTATCGGTACTGAAAAGGGCACTGAAAACCCTGTGGCTGTGTCTTGAAGAGATGGACCAGCTGTGGATACCATGGATTAAAACGTGGAGGCTAAATGAAAGGCATTATGGAGCCTTGCAGGGTTTGAACAAAGCCGAAACCGCGCAAAAATATGGCGACGATCAGGTACTTATCTGGCGCAGGAGTTATGATATTCCTCCCCCGGAACTTGAACAAACAGACGAGAGGTACCCGGGCAAACTAAGGGTCTACTCCCGTGTTGACGAGCAAGATCTTCCGCTTACCGAAAGTCTTAAAGATACGGTGGCAAGGTTTTTACCATACTGGCACGAACAAATTGTCCCCGTTATTAAAGAGGGCAAACGAGTAATCATTGCCGCTCATGGTAACAGCCTCAGGGCGCTGGTCAAATACCTCGACAATATGAGCGAGGATGAAATACTCAAACTCAACATACCCACAGGTATTCCATTGGTGTATGAACTCGACAGTGAACTTAAACCCATTCGCCATTATTACCTCGGAGATGAAGAAGAGATAAAAAAAGCCGCCGAAGCTGTTGCAAACCAGGGCAAGGCTAAGTAAAAAGCTTTCGCGACAGATTAAACGGGTTATAAATGAAAATCCCTTCAAAAGGATTTTATAGTAGAAAATCTGGTCTTCCCGCCATTTTTCTCAAAACAGCTTTTCAGATTTTCAAAGCTCGTGTTGAACCAGACTGCCCCTTATGAAAACGTAACTATTCCCCCTTAACAAAGGGGGGTTGGGGGTTGTGCTTTGAAATCGCCCCTAATGAAAACGTAACAATTCCCCAAAGAGCATGTCCCGTCAGGAATGACGGGACATGCTCTTTATTAAGGGGGAGTAAGCGCTGCTTTGCTCCTGTCATTATTGTCATTAATAATCAGGACAACCCAAAAATATGATAAATCATATCACGCCAAGTTCTTTTCCTGTTTTTTCGAATGCACTAACGGCCTTATCGAGGTGCTCTTTTTCATGTGCTGCCGAAAGCTGCACACGTATTCTTGCCTGGCCCTGCGGCACTACGGGGTAATAAAAGCCTATGACATAGATGCCCTTGTTAAGCAATCTGGCTGCAAAATCCTGTGAAAGACCGGCATCGTACAACATAATGGCCACGATAGCCGAAGATGTTGGTTTGATGTCGAAACCGGCCTGCCTGATTTTTTGTGAAAAATATTCGGTATTGGCATGGAGCTTATCCTGCAGCACAGTTGTTTTGTCTATGATTTCAAACATTTTTATTCCGGCGCTCACCACCATCGGGGGAAGAGAATTAGAAAAGAGATATGGGCGCGAGCGTTGCCTCAGCATGTCAATAATTTCTTTATGCCCCGTGGTAAAACCCCCTATAGCGCCACCAAAAGCTTTGCCCAGGGTACCTGTAATGATGTCTGCTTTACCGCGCACATTGTAAAGTTCGGTTACTCCCCTGCCTGTCTTGCCAACCACGCCTGCCGAGTGGCTTTCATCAATTGCCAGCAGGGCATTGTATTCTTCACAGAGGGCAACAATCTTGTCAACGGGAGCCACATTACCGTCCATGCTAAAAACACCGTCGGTGATTACCATTCTATAGCGCTGTAATTGTGCTTCCTGAAGGCATTTCTCAAGTTCGCCCATATCGGCATTGGCATATCGGTATCTTTTAGCTTTGCAGAGGCGCACGCCATCAATTATTGAGGCATGATTAAGGGCATCGGAGATTATCGCATCTTCTTCGCCCAGCAGGGGCTCAAAAAGCCCGCCATTGGCATCGAAGCAGGCAGCATAAAGTATAGCGTCTTGGGTACCAAAAAACGCCGCGATGCTTTTCTCAAGCTTTTTGTGCAGGTTGGTGGTACCACAAATAAACCTCACCGACGACATGCCATAGCCGTGTGTATCGAGCGCTTCTTTTGCTGCTTCTATTATCTCGTGGTCTGATGACAGGCCGAGGTAATTGTTCGCACAGAAATTTAGAAATTCTTTCCCGTTGTCGAGTTTTATCACAGCATTCTGGGGTGAGACAATAATGCGTTCTTTTTTATATAAACCGTCATTTTGAATCTTAGCCAGTTCATGCTGTAAGTATTCTTTTAGGCTTCCAAACATAATTTCGTGTTTTTAAATAAGCTTATTGGTTAATTCAGCTATCATGGTGTCTGTGATCTCTTTCAGCCCAAATTGCGGGCTCCAGTGATCGTGGTTTCGTGCCAGTGTATCGTCCACACTCCCGGGCCAGCTGTCGGCGATGGCCTGCCTGAAGTCGGGATGGTAACTGATGGTGAAACCGGGTATATGGCGTCTGATATCTTCGGCCACATCTGCAGGAGAGAGACTGATACCATTGATATTGTATGCCGAATGAAGGCTAATTTCGGAGCGCTCAAGTTCCATAAGGTTTATTGTTGCCCTTATAGCATCGGTCATAAACATCATTGGCAACCTCGTATCTTCTTTAATAAAACAACGGTACGAACCGTGCTTTACGGCATCGTAGTATATTTCCACCGCCCAGTCGGTAGTGCCGCCACCCGGCTCGGTTTTATAGCTGATAAGGCCCGGATAGCGAAGGCTGCGCACATCAACGCCATAGCGCCTGAAGTAATATTCGCACCATCGCTCGCCCGCCAGCTTGCTGATGCCGTATACGGTAATGGGTTCCATAACAGTAATCTGGGGCGCCATGTCGCGTGGGGTAGTAGGTCCGAAAATGGCAATGGAACTGGGCCAGAATACTTTTTCAACATCTTCGACAAGCCTGGCCACCTCGAGAATGTTCATCAGGCTGTTCATATTGATTTGCCATGCCGCTGTCGGCAGCTTTTCGGCATTGCCCGATAGCACAGCAGCAAGGTGATAAATTTGTGTTATCTTGTGGCGTATAATAAAATGTATAAGATGTTTGTCATCCATTACATCGAGCAACTGGAATGGCCCGCCCTCACGGACATCCGGAGGGGCATCCTTTATGTCGGTTGCAAATACATGGTTATGGCCATAGATATTTCGCAGTTCAAGGGTTAGTTCAGAGCCGATCTGGCCGGCTGCCCCGATAATAAGTATATTGTCCATACATAGGCTGTTAATAAAGCTAATTTAATTGAATTCGTAGTTTAAAAACATGATTTTATACATAATGATGAGGGAAGCAGGAGTAACATACATGAACAGCCTGCTCAAAAATCAACCAGCAGCGCGATAAAGGCAGCCGTGAGGGTAAAGGATTACAAAACAAAATGCTGGTATTGTTCCGTAAGATTATCAATGGTGTGCCGTGAAGAAAATCTGTGAATGGTGAAAATTCTGTTTTTTTGCAGAAGGGGTTGTAGCCGGAAAAGAGAAAGTGACAAGGTTATTGTTAGTGCTTCAAAAGGAATTTAAGTGGTAAGTAAGATATTCAGAGAAAACCACCGGCTAATCTGCGATCGAAAATTCAATGCTTTTCCTGCTTTCATTGCCAAGTTTATCCAGTGCCCTGACCTGAATAGAATAGTCACCCTTAACGGGAAAGTAATTTATAAGCCCTGCATATTTTTTTTCTGCAGCGCCATTAACAGAATAATACATCTGATCGAAACCTACTACATCATCTGAACTTGAAAGAAATAACACCACATGGCCGGGATACTGTTCTAAGGTTTTATTATCTGCTGTTTTGCTGCCTAAAGCATTTACACTGAACCTGGAATATATCCCGGGGCCTGTGTTATCAACAATTACAATAAATTCTGATGAACTCGAGTTTTCAACATTGTCGTATCCGGTTACCTGAACAGTATGCAAGCCCTGCCCGGCGATTGAAAATTCGCCGCTGTAAATCTCGGCATCAGCGTTATTTACAGTATATTCAATTCTTTCGAGCCCCGATTCGCTGTCAGAAGCTTTGAGCAAAATTTTTGTTTTACCCGAAATATACGCTGTATCCCTGAACACGAACAAAGGGCCTGAGAACCCGTGTTTCAGAGACGGGCCTGTAAGGTCTATGTAAGGAAGCGAAGTTTTGTCGCCCATTTCAACGCTTTCGGTTTTGTTGTTCACATTGTCGAGGGCATATGCTTTTACAGTTAAACTACCGGTAACGTTAGAGAGATAGAAAGGACGGTCATATTTTACATATTCACTGTTATTCAATGAATAATAGACCTCTTTTACCCCTGATTTATTATCAAGCGTGGTTAATTTAAGCTGGTTTCTGCCTGAGGAGTATTCTTTGCCACCGGCAAAAAAACTTTTACCGAGAATCTCCTGCACAATTACCGGAGGTGTTTTATCAACATAAAACTCAAAAACATTTGGTTCTTCTAAGTTTCCCACCTTATCTTTCGCGTAAAAGGTTATCTTGTGTTCTCCCTGTGCAAGGTAGGCTGCCAGCAGAGGGGTTGTGTACTTTTTTTCTTCGTTGTCGTTAAGGCGGTAAAATATGTTTTCAATGCCAACACCCTGGCTGTCATCAGATTTAATAATTATTCTCGACCGTGCAGATAATACATTTTCATACAGATCGCCCGACACTTCATAGCTTGTTTTTGGATTTGATTTGTCTATTACAATAACAAGCTCGTGCACGGGTTCAACATTTCCCACATTGTCAACTGCATAATATTTTATCAGATACTCTTTTTCGGCATCAAGTTTCAAAGGCGCGTTATATATTGTAAAGGGAGCTTTGTCAACCGAATAACAGATGTTCTCCAGACCGGAGGTTTCATCGGAGGCTTTAAACGCTATTTCTACCATACCTCTGATATATGTCTTGTTATCTTTTTTGTATGGTCTGGCAGAACCAAAATCAATGGTAGTGACAGGAGGTTTGCTGTCTGAATAAACTTCAAAGATGATATCCTGCAGAGGATATATCACTTTTTTGGTTATCGTATCAACCAGCGAGGGAGAGTGAAAGCTGTTGTATCCTTCGGTGTCGAAATACATCGGATTTGAATACCTGGTGGTGACCTCGCTTTTTAAAAGGTACGATTTGCTGTTCTCATCGGGAGATGTTGCCATGCGCAGGTAAATTGGCAAAGCTTTATTTACAAAAATTCTCCCTTCAGGGTTCACATATACCTTCTTTTCATGGTTTAACAGTTCCTGTGCACAGACAGGAAAAATAAATATGACGGTGGAAACAAAGAATAGTAACTTTTTCATAAGCAGCCGTATTTTATATTGTTTTATACTTGGTATCGTCTGTTAATGTTACAACTACAGGCCAAATCTTTATTAATAGGTATGAAAAGTAAAAGGTATATTCACCAGGTCCTGGTATTCTTCACCGGCCTCCCTCATCTCTTCATCATCTTCGTGGTAGTGCCATTCGAGTGTAACTTTTTTGTCTGTATGCAAAATCTTTTCAAAGCTGTTGAGTACTTCAAGCAGATACCTTTGCGAAGCAGAATTGAAATATACAAGCTTAAGCTTCAACAGTGAATTTTCTTTTGGATTTAAGGCATATTGCTCAATCCAGTCAATAACGGGTGCATAAAAATTGATTACCTCTTCGGGCAACGAACGGCCGGAGATTTCAAAAACTCCTGATGCTATATCGAAATTTATGGCGGGGGTGTCATCGGTGCCATTCATTATCAGTGATTTCATGTGAGGGTTAGTTTAAATAGTTATCATAATCTTAATTTTGAAGAGATTCTAAATTAAGAAAATAATTCGTGTTATTCAAGATATTGACTGAGTTTGGTTAAAAATGTCTTTAATTCAATGGGTTTGGCAATATAATCATCGGCGCCGGCCTGCATGCTCATCTCCTTTTCATTTGATGTATTGAGCGCTGTCTGAACGATGACCGGGATATCTTTTTTAAAGTTTTTTATCAGTGTAGTAGCTTCGAAACCGTTCATATCGGGCATGTTGATATCCATAAGGATAAGATCAACGTGGTTGCTTTTACAAAATTCCACAGCCTCTCTGCCGTTTTTTACCCTGATTAGTTTGGCTTTGGTGTCTCTCAAAGCTTCAGCCAGCAGAAAGTAGTTGACATCGGTATCTTCTGCAATCAATATCTGCCTGTCTTGCCAGTTATACCTTCCATCGGTTGATTTTACAGGTTTTTTACCTGTATACCTGAAACCTATCACAAGAATATCATCCAGTTGTTCGCGTCTGCCCCTCCAATTTTCATGTTCTTCCAGCAATAGTTTTTGCTGATCGGGCATGGGCAGGTGGTGAATCCTGAGCAGCTGTTCTTTAAAGCTTTTCGACAGGAATTTATATCCCTTTTCACCGCCAAACTGGTCTACATACCCGTCGGAGAAAATATAGATAAGGTCGCCGGGCCGAAGGTCAATTACATGTTTGGTGAACGATATATCTTTGTTTTTATGATAACTTAAAGGCATTTTATCTCCGCTATACTGTATAAGTTCGTTGTTGCGAACAATATAGAGCGGGTTATGCGCCCCTGCAAACTGAAGTTTTTTTGCATCATAATCAATAATACACAGTGAAATATCCATCCCGTCCCTGGGTTCGTCCCTATCGCCTGTCTGGTGCAGCGAGCTGATGACATTTTTTCGCAGCTCATTTAGTATTTCGTCTGCCTGTAAAGAGTTTATGTGTCTGTTGATCGTTATCTTGTTCACTATTTCGTTAAGGAAAGCCATGCCCAGCATACTCATAAAAGCGCCTGGAACGCCATGTCCCGTGCAGTCGGCTGCCACCAGTATCAGTGAATTTTCTTTTTGTGAAATCCAGTAAAAGTCACCGCTTACAATATCACGGGGAATAAAAAGCACAAAATAGTCTTTTAAAGTATTGTCGAGCAATTGCCTGGGCGGAAGCAGGGCATTTTGTATCCTTTGTGCATATTGTATGCTGTCGGTGATTTTATGGTTCTGTTCCTGCACAAAATCCCTCTGGTTCTCTATTTCCCGCTTTTGAGCGGTAAGCAGCCGGTTAGCATCTTTTTTCTGGCGAAACTGGTAATAGATCAGCGCCAGTATGAATATCATCAGGGCGATGGCGGTAATTGAGTAGTACCTGAATATACGGCCTGCTTTGTCACGGGCTTTAGCCTCCTTTATGGCCATGTCTTTAAGGTTGTTCTCGGCTGTCATCAGTTCGTTTTTCAACTGTATCTCCCTAAGGCTCTCCCTGTATTCAGCCAGGGTATCCATAGCAGTTTGCAGTTTCTTCTCGGTCTGAACGGCTTTGGATTCAGCGAGGTTCTTTTGAGACTCTATTGTTTCTATCTGTTTTTTCTGAAGCTGTGATAAAAGCGCCGCAGATTTTTCGTAATAACTCTTTGATTTCTGGTTGTCACCCAGTTTTTCATAGTTCTCAGCGAGTTGAAGAAAACAGCTCTGTGTAAGTTTTATATCGTTATATTCCAGCGCGATACCTGCGGCTTCTTCGAGTTTCTTAACAGCCGGGGCATACTGTTTTAATTCAAATTCAACCTGTGCAATATTCTGAAGGTCATAAGCCATATCCTGTTTTTTATGCAGGCTTCGGTTTATTTTAAGCGACTCGTTGAAATAGTTCAGGGCTGCATGAAAATCCTCCAATTCATAATAAATTGATCCCAGCGAATGATTCAGGTTTTTAACGGCATTCAGGTTTTTAAGCTCCTGGTTCAGCGCCAGCGACCTCTTGAAAAATGAGGCTGCAGCTATCGGATCGCTATTTTCGAGATAGATGTACGCGACATGGTTCAGGTAACCGGCTTCTTTTCTTTTGTCACCCTCCTCGTGTGCTTTTGAAATTAGCTGTTCAAACTGCTTTAACTCCGAAAGGGCTGCCCCTGATAAAGCTTTTTGTGCTTTAACTACCTGTAGAAAGGAAAATAACATCAATAAAATGAAAATGCTTTTCATTCTTAAGCTCATAGCCAGAAGATTGTGTATGTAAATAATCAACAAGAAGATACAATTTTTTTTTATCTTCTCCAAATACAAATAATTAAATTATCCGGTGTATTATTAATTATACTAAACTTTCTTGTTTTTTCAGGAAATCAACGATTTCGGAAAGCGATTTTTGAAATGTCAGATTTTCAGTGACAAATTTTTTCCCTTCCCTACCCATCTTTTTCAGAGATGCCTTATTTTTAATAAGAAAGGCAATTTTATCGGCAACAGCATTGATATTACCCGGTTCAACCAGAAAACCGGACTTGCCGTCTTCAATTAGCTCGGGATTACTGGACACATCGAATGCAATAACCGGTTTTTCAAAATACAGGGCTTCTGCAATCACATAACCGAATCCCTCCCATAAGGATGTCAGTACAAATATATCAAGGGAGGACATGAAACCCTTTACATCATGAACAAAGCCCACGAGTTGAACAATATCTTCAACATGATGTTTTTTTCTAAGTTTAGTAATTTCATCTTTCAAAGGGCCATCTCCTCCAATGATTATTTTCGCAGCTATTTTTCGCTCCTTTATTATTGTAGCTAAATCAATTAAATATTGTTGCCCTTTTTGTTTTACAATTCTTCCAAGGTTACCGATAATAAAATTATCACCCGGTAAACGGTATGATTTTATGACCGGGGCATTATCATATTCTTTAAAATTAAGTCCGTGATAGATTACTTTAATCTTTTTGTTCAACAATTTGTCGTTAAAATTTTCAATAATCTTTTTCCTGGTTTCTTTGGAATTTGCTATAATATGTGTAACCATCCTCTTTAAAATTAACCTGTTTAGCAGTGAATTTTTAATAGGCACTGCCAAACCCCTCAGGTAAACAATTCTTTCAACTCCTGCCATTTTTGAAGCAATGGAGCCAATTTTCAGATCCTGTGAAGTAGAAAAAATGATGGTGTCAATTTCAGCATGTCTTAAAAATCTGATTATTCTGATATATTTTAAAGGATTAAGAAAAGAAAGATTTCTGATTGTAACTGTAAAAACAGTAATTTCATTTTCTAAGGATTTAACCAAGAGAGGCGAATTACGCTTGGTTATTATTGATATATGGTAACCTTTTTCTTTAAAACCAATAGCATATTCAAGGTGTAACTTTTCTCCCCCCCCCCAAAATGTTGTTGCATTAAAAAAACAAATATTATTCATCTGTAAAAAATTTTATATATCATTAAAAACATTGCTCTTCACCAATCAGTCTTCAGTCTTTACCCGCAATAGCAATATGCTGGCTGAGTTTTTATAGATACCTATTATTTTAATATATAAATACCTGAAAACTTACTGAAGAAAATTTTCAGACTAAATTATTATATCCTTGCCCTGAAGTTAGTCGTGTTTTTTAATACTCTAACTAGGCGGATATTAAATTTTTATGCTTAGTTGAAACATCCACTTCTTTATAAATTACTCTTATGAAATTCCTTCAGCT
>JAWOHT010000017.1:0-5760 GCA_046485045.1 Bacteroidales bacterium | reverse complement strand
CCAAGTACAACCGATCCGATATAATTTAGTTTTTCTTCATGCAAAATACTTATCAACCGTTTTTCATGCTCACCTTCCTCCCCGGCTATCTTCAATGCTTCGGGGATTATTTCAGCAAAAAGCATGTATTTTTCATTGGCTTGGTTTTCACCATTTTCCATGAGCTTGATACCGAAAGTCAGGCCAAATATTTTTACAATAAGCGTATAAAAGAACACTTTACGATTATAGGGCTTCACTTCATAATGCGTGTAACCCTTCCAGAAATCGTAGTGCGATTTCTCCTCTTCTGCAATTTTTTCAAGAACCTTTCTGTTCTCTTCATTTTTAATTTTTTCAGCCAGTCTAAGGTAAATCAGGTATTCTGTAATCTCATTTTTCTGAAATTTTTTGATTTGTTCTAACTGTTCCTTAGTCAAGTTAAGCTTTTGCATAGCGCTATTTTTATATTCGGTCTAAATAATTTCTGAACAGGCTAAGTTAAAGTTATACCGAAAATACTTATTCAGAAACTCCCCAAAAAATAGACTTTTGTTCTAAACTGTTTTTGCATTGGGTTTGCACTTGAAGAATAAAGCCTTATATTTACGGTTACAGTAAAGATATTAGCCTATGATCCGTTATTTTTTATGAATTTAAAAATTTTAAAACTATGAGTGAAGAAAAATTGATTTCCAACGAAAATGTTTCAAAAGAACTGGTTAAAGAGATTTTTGACAATGCATTTCTCGATACGGGTTACGATCAGGACGACCTGTTTATCAAAGAAACCTGGAGAACATGGTTATTTGTTGATGAGAAAAACAGGTTTCTATCCTTCAACCTCTATTTTAACCTCAACCAAAACTCCAAACTGGCCGACCGCCTGGATTATGTTAATTATGTATCAAAAGAATTCATCATCGTTAAAGTGGCCCTTTACGACAAGACCGTAAGGTTTGGTTCATACATATGGCTTGAAGGCGGGGTTTCACCAAGAAACATAATCAAAGCATACAAAGCTTTCATAATGGTTATAGAAGAAGCACTGAATGCCGATAAAAATGGTGTATTGGCATAATCAATTCATTACATTCATTAATACCATCTGACAGGTAGTTTGTTATTTTTATCCTAAAAACAACAACTACCTGTCATGTTTTGTATCCGGCTCCTATTAAGTTCAGACATTCATCCATCGCAGTATTTCTTAATTCATCACCGGTATTTCCTGCACCGTCTTTTTAACTTTTGACATGACTGTATGCCAGACTTATATTTGTGTCAAAATATTTTGTCATGAATAAACACATCTTTTACTTATTTGCACTTTTAACAGCATCTTCAACTGCTGCATATGCACAAAACCCGCAACAAAACATAAGAGGGACTGTTGTTGATGAAGTAACCGGTTATCCGCTTGCCGGAGCAACCATTATTCTTTTAAATGCAGAGCCCCCTGTTGGCGCCACCACAGATATGAATGGCTGTTTTGCCATGAAAAATATACCTGTAGGCAGACAATCACTTGAAATAAGATATGTTGGTTACGAACCCGAAATTATTCCGAATCTTTTACTTACCAGCGCCAAAGAGGTATTGGTTGAAGTTAAACTAACCGAACAGGTAATTGCATTCGACGATCTGATAATAACGGCAAATTCGCAGAAAGATAAATCGCTTAACGACATGGCACAAATCAGCGCCCGCTCTTTCACTATTGAAGAAACCGAAAGGTTTGCGGGCAGTCTTGGCGACCCGGCACGAATGGTGGCCAATTATGCCGGTATCATAACCCAGAACGACTCCAGGAATGATATCATCATCAGGGGCAATTCACCATCGGGTTTACTCTGGATGCTTGAAGATATTGAGATCCCCAACCCGAATCATTTCGGCGCACTGGGAACTACAGGGGGTCCTGTATCTATGCTTAATAACAACCTTCTTTCGAACTCAGATTTTCTTACCGGGGCCTTTCCGGCAGAATACAGCAATGCGCTTGCAGGGGCCTTTGACCTGAATATGCGGTCGGGCAACAATGAGGTGCGGGAATACACCGGACAGATAGGGTTTAACGGTTTTGAACTCGGCGCCGAAGGTCCCCTTACAACAAAAAAATCGGGCCCTAACGCCTCTTATCTTGCAAATTTCAGGTATTCCACTCTCGATGTGCTTCATAAGCTTGGTTTTAATTTCGGAACGGGTGAGGCCATTCCCGAATACCATGACCTGACATTCCTGATAGATATTCCGGGCACAAAAGCCGGCAGGTTCAAAATATTAGGCCTGTATGGCAACAGCCATATTGACCTTGGAAGAAACCCGGAAGATACAGCAAACAACCAGTACACCCCCAAGGGCATTGCTACCGATTTTGGTTCCAGGCTTGGTGTTATAGGCTTATCACACGTTTATTACCTCAACGAAAATTCAAGCTTTAAAACAACTTTATCTGTACAAACTACCACATCTAATGCTTTAATTGACTCAATGAAAAATAACAGGTCAATAGCCATCCCATTTTACAGGAGCATCCAGAACGAAAACAAATGCTCATTTTCGACCCGGTTTAAACAAAAAGCCGGTCCACGGAATAATTACAGCTTCGGTATTACGGTTGACTATATTTTTATCAATTATCTCGACAGCGTGGTATCTGAAGACAACAAATTCAGGCGTACCATTGATACCAGGGAAGATATGTTGCTTTACAGAACCTATGCACAGTGGCAGCATAAGTTCAATGATAACCTTTCTTTATACTCGGGAATAAATTTTCAATATTTCAACCTGAATAATGAACTTGCTGCCGAACCCAGGATAAGCCTTAAATGGAATTTTAACCAAAAACAGTCTGTAAGCATTGGATATGGCAATCACAGCCAGATGCAACCAAAGATTATCTATTACACCATTACACACGATACCCTCAATAATACTGAATTTACAACGAATAAAGATCTGAAATTCACAAAAGCACATCATCTTGTGGCCGGGTACGATTATCTCTTTAATAAAGACTTCAGGTTAAAAATTGAAACTTATTATCAGCACTTATATAAAGTACCTGTAAAAGAATCATTTAAAGAATTCTCAATGATCAATACAGGCGACTTTTTCGGGCTTCCGCAGGAAGACAGCCTTGTAAACAAGGGAACAGGAAGAAACTACGGGCTTGAAATCACCCTTGAAAAATTCCTCAGCAATGGGTATTACTTTCTGTTTACAGCATCGTTATTCGATTCAAAATATAGGGGAAACGATGATATTTTAAGAAACACTGCTTTCAACGGCAATTATGTTTTTAACCTGCTTGGGGGTTATGAATTTAATCTGCGCAAGGGCAAAATGCTCACAATTGACTGCAAAACTGTGTGGGCTGGAGGAAGAAGGTATGTTCCCATCAATCAAACAATATCGGATATGAACAATGCCGAAGAACGTGACTGGACACTTGCTTATGACATGAAATACAACGATTACTTCAGAACAGACCTGAGAATAGGCTTTAGAATAAACGGAAAAAACACCAGTCAGGAATGGGCTGTTGACCTGCAAAATCTTACAGGCTTTCAAAGTCTGTTTATGGAAGGATGGGACACTGACAAAAAAGAAAAATATTATGTGTACCAGCAGGGATTTTATCCGATGTTTCTTTATCGCATTAGGTTTTAATACAAAATTCATAGATTTGCCGGTATGAGAAAGCTTTATAACATTGCCCTGCTGGTTATCATCCCGCTCACCGGTACCCTTATCTCACTTATGTACCTTATAAGCCAAGGCTTTGAAAACACCCCCTCCTCTATAATGCGTATCCTTCATGGAATATTGATGACTGCAGGGTTGTGGATCGGATGTATGGGCATAGTAAGTTACCTGTGGAAAAAATATCCCTGGGAACACCACCCCCTGAAGCACCTTTTTTTTGAAGTTATTGCCATTATTGCATATACCATTTTATTTTCGGCTACAGTTTACTACACCGAACTAAAACTCGGCTTTCCGCATAACCATAAAATTAGCATTTTTCTTGATGCAACATTCACTATCATTATTACCTTGTTTATTACCTCTGTTCATGAAGCGGTTTTTTTCTATCACCAGTGGAAACATAACTTTTCAAAATCGGTAAAACTTGAAAAAGACAACATTGAAGCCAAATACGAAGCGCTGAAATCTCAAATCAATCCCCACTTTCTGTTCAACAGTCTTAACAGTCTGATGTCGCTGTTTGAGAACAACGATAAGGCAACAGAATATATCCAGAACCTTTCTGAATTATTAAGGTATGTGCTTAAACGAAACGAACGGCAGCTGGTACTTCTGAGAGAAGAAATCGAAATACTGACCAAATACCTGAATATTATGCAAATAAGGTACGATAAGAACCTCTCTGTGAATATGCATATCAGTGAAAATTTCTACCATTTATCTGTTCCTCCCCTAACCTTACAGGTACTTGTTGAAAACTGCATAAAACACAATGTTATTTCGGAAGAAAAACCTCTTAGCATTCATATATTTGCTGAAAATGAAAGCGTAACCGTTGAAAATAATCTGCAGCCAAAATATGACATGTATTCAACCGGACAAGGTTTGCAGAATATTACGGAGAGATACCGCTTTTTTACTTCACGTGAGGTATTTGTTAAGAAAAGTAGTCTTACATTTGCTGTAACAGTTCCGTTAATAATGGCCGATTTATGATAAGGTCGCTGGTAATCGAAGATGAATTGCCTGCATTCAGGCGGCTTCAGAAATTAGTATCTGAAGTTGCCCCCTATATTGAAATAATTGATCACCTCGACAGCATTACATCATCTGTTGCCTGGCTTCAGAAACACCCGCATCCCGATCTTATTTTTCTTGACATTCACCTGGCAGATGGCCTGTGTTTTGAAATCTTCAGGCAAATTCACACCGAGAGCTTTATTATTTTCACTACTGCCTATGATGAATATGCCATTAAAGCCTTCGAGCTTAAAAGCATTGACTACCTTCTTAAACCGGTAAGCAAAGAACAACTTGAAAGGGCACTTACAAAGTTCAGGGCAATGAAAGAACAGGTAAAACCTGATTTATATGAACTTGTTGAAATAATTGAAAAAAGAAGAATGGCCTTTAAATCGCGTTTTGTCATCAATGTAGGAAATAAAATCAAAACAGTAGAAACCTCAGATATCGCGTATTTTTATTCACTGGAAAAAGGGACTTTTCTTAGGTCTTTCGACGGGAAAAACTATGCGGTTGACTTTTCGCTCGATAAACTTGAACTGCTGCTTAATCCCGGTCATTTCTTTCGTATAAGCCGACAATACCTGGTAAGTTTCAACGCGATTAAAAATATACAGTTATTATCTAAGAGCAGGATAAAGTTAGAATTCAACCCTCCGGCAGAAGATTGGATATGTGTCAGTAATAACAGGGTGCCTGAATTCAGAAAATGGCTTGACAGGTAATCGTTATCTTGCTACCTTACATGCAATATTTATAAAACTGCATGACAAAAACCCCAGTTTAAGGTTTTTGAATATATAACTTGATATAAATCATCTTCTAAATGGTTAAAATGAATTATTTTAACGCACTAATTTAAATTTAAAATGAAAAGATACCTGAATATTTTAAATATTTGCATACTTGCAGTATTGGCTACAGCGTGCAAAACAGTAAATAAAGATATGGCAAATCCCCTTTTAAGCGTGTTTAAAACACCGTTTGGCGTCCCTCCTTTTGATGCAATCAGGGCAGAGCATTATCTGCCGGCCCTCGACA
>JAWOHT010000006.1:0-10538 GCA_046485045.1 Bacteroidales bacterium | reverse complement strand
GGAAAGTTTATTAAACTGAATGACTGATAGCATCTGATAATTCTGTTCTTCTGTGGTTATGTAGTTTAATACATACCACAGAAGAACTTTTTTTCTGTTATTATAATTTAAATGTCATAATTGAAAAGCAGTATGCCGGGATTTGGAAGTAAAATCTGGTCGATAAAGAAAACAATCCTGATTTTCGCTATTGTTCCAGTTTCCTTAAATATTGGAATATGTCAGGAAATGACACCTGCTTTTCCGGGTGCTGAAGGATATGCAAAATATGTAACCGGAGGAAGAGGGGGGGGAGTGGTTTATGTTACCCACCTCAAAGATAATACAGATAAATGGGGGGCCGGTTATGCTGGTTCGTTTCGGGCAGCATTAGAGACACCTGGCAATCATCCAATTACGATAATTTTTCAGGTTGGAGGGGTGATAAACCCACAGGCAACACTGGAATGTTCAAGGAGTAACGTTACCATAGCAGGCCAGACTGCATTAGGAGCCGGTATTTGCATAAGGGGTGTGGGGATTAATTTCAGCGGAAATAATATTATCGTTCGTTATATGCGTTTCAGGGTTGGGGATGAAGTGCTGCAAAACGATCCGGCATTGACTTTCAGTAACGGGAAAAAAGCCATTTTTGATCATTGTTCTTTCAGCTGGTCAACAGAAGAGAATGTAAATATTACCGATGTTGACAGTGTTACCCTTCAGTGGTGTATAAACAGTGAATCTTTGTACCAGTCTTCTCACCCGAAAGGAAACCGGGGTTATGCTGCCCAATGGGGAGGTATGAATTCATCATATCACCACAATCTTCTGGCCCACCATAACAGCAGGATGCCACGCCAAAACGGGTGCAGAAATGAAGATAAAAAAGTTACCTGGGATTACAGGAATAATGTGCATTATAACTGGGGCAATAATGGGGCTTTTTATGGGGGTGAGGTAGACTTAATGGATGGGTTCTGCCATTCAAACCTTATAAATAATTATTATAAACCAGGACCGGCAACAACAACCGATAAAAATTCACAATACTTCTGTGCACCGTCTCTGGGCAAATACAACCCGCCAATTTTCGGTCATGGTTTATGGTACCTTGATGGTAATGTTATGTATGATAATCCTGCGAAAACCAATGATAATTTCTCTGGTTTGTCAGGACCGGAAGATCACAAAGCTGCATCTGCTTTTGAAGTTTTTCCCATTAATACCACTTCGGCAGAAGAAGCTTATGCTGATGTTCTGGCAAATGCCGGTGCCATACTACCCGTCAGAGACTCTATTGACCTGCGGATTATCAATGAAGTAAAAACCCGCTCAACTGTATTTGGAGGAGTATACGGAGTTGGTAAAGGCATCATTGACAGTCATCTGAACACCAAACCTTCCTGGGCTGGGCCCGAGTGGAATGCCTGGGGCATTTATCCTGCCGTAAGCAAATTATATGCTCCAAAAGATACCGATACAGATGGAATACCCGACTGGTGGGAGTCAGCCAATGGTTTAAACCCTTCTGATACCACAGATGGCAGACAATTTGCACCTGATGGAAGCGGATATACCAATCTTGAAATTTACCTTAATTCAGATGATGTTGGACGAACCGGGCCTGTATCTATAAATAATTCTGATGTTTTATCTTATTTTGAAATATTCCCTAATCCTGTGCATTCATCATTTACAATCAGATCTTTATTAATACCTCAAACAGTGGAAGTATATAATCTTACAGGGCAGAAAGTAGTTATGGAAAATGAAACAGGGCAACGAAATATCAATATCGGCATGATACCGTCCGGGTATTATTTAGTAAAAGTAACTTTTTCAAATGGTAAATATCAGATATGCAGGATTTTAAAAAATTGATTTTATTATATTTAATGATTTTATATCTCTTTTATAGATATAAACAATAAGTGTAAATGAACATTATGAAGTATAAACTATTTTTTTTAAGCGGATTGTTTATTTATCAGACTTTTACTTTGATATTAAATGCTCAATATCCCAAGGTTCCAAAAGAGGTACAGGCCACTGCAGATTCAATGATGATGGAAGCCCAAAGGCTATCTGATATTGCTTGGGAAAAAGCCTTGCCGATAATTCATGACGAAGCTAAAAATGGCAAGCCTTACATTCCATGGGCTGCCCGGCCTACAGACCTTCCCCAGGCTGATATTCCTGCATTTCCCGGTGCCGAAGGGGGTGGAATGTATGCTTTTGGGGGCAGAGGAGGCAGGGTTATTGTAGTTACCAGTCTCGAAGACAGGGGTAATGGTTCTTTGCGCGCGGCCTGTGAGCAGGGTGGGGCACGCATTGTAGTTTTCAATGTGGCAGGTATTATCCGGCTCAAATCACCTCTGATCATTCGTGCTCCTTATATCACTATTGCCGGGCAAACAGCTCCGGGTGACGGGATATGTGTTGCAGGCGAAACAGTGTGGATTAACACACACGATGTTGTTATCCGGCACATGCGCTTCCGCAGGGGTGAAACCTGGGTGGGGCGCAGGGACGATGCCATTGGAGGTAACCCGGTTGGCAATATCATGATTGACCATGTTTCGGCATCATGGGGACTGGATGAAAATATGTCCATCTACCGCCATATGTTTGATGATGGCACCGGCAAGCCTGCAAAAAAACTGGGAACGGTAAACATTACCATACAAAACAGTATTTTTTCAGAAGCATTGGATACATACAATCATTCATTTGGCAGCACACTCGGTGGCGAAAACTGCAATTTTCATCGTAACCTTTGGGCAAATAATGCCGGACGCAACCCATCAATAGGATGGAACGGTATCTTCAATTTCACCAACAATATTGTTTATAACTGGTGGCACCGGTCTTTAGATGGCGGTGATTATACAGCACTTTATAATATTTTCAATAATTATTACAAGCCTGGCCCTGTTACACCAAAAGACAAATCTGTGGGCCACAGGATATTGAAACCCGAAACAGGGCGCAGCCAGCTTGGCCGTCTGGTATTTGGCAGAGCTTATGTGAACGGAAATATTATGGAAGGTTATCCTGAAATTACCAGAGACAATTGGGCAGGCGGGGTGCAGATTGAAGACCTGCCCGATGCTGGGGATTATACTGCGAATCTGAAATGGAACAAACCCTTTCCAATGGCCCCGGTGACTATTTTGTCAGCACAGGAAGCATATAATTATGTACTTTCAAATGCCGGGGCAACCCTGCCGAAACGCGATCGGGTCGATCAAAGAATTATCCGCCAGGTCAGTACCAACCAGATAGACCTCTCTCTTTATAAAATAATTGATACCCTTTATCAGTTTGAACATCGCCGGTTGCAAAAAGATTCTTATAAATACGGTATCATCACCGATATTGCCCAGGTGGGGGGATACCCGGAATATAAAGGAAAACCTTATAAAGACAGCGATATGGATGGCATGCCGGATGAATGGGAGAAAAAATACGGTTTAGACCCAAAAAACCCTGCTGATGCTAATGGAGATATAAGTGGGGATGGATATTCCAATATTGAGAAGTATATCAATGGAATTAATCCGGGAAGCAAGGTTGATTGGAGTAACCTGGGTAATAATAAAGATACACTGTCTGAAAGGGGTGGAATTGAGTAAAATGATGCATTCATCCAGTCTTTTAACTTCAAAACCGATAGATGCATTGAATGATTATAGTATTAATATTTGTTGTAGTTGATTAAATAAAGTTTGCAATGGAGAAAATTATAAAACTGCCTGATTTATTCCGGGTTTTATTAGATTGAATAACCTGATTGAAACCAGGATTATGCCCTGGCAGAATTATGTTTTATAAATAAATAATTGTTTAACTAAAATTAGCAAGTATGAAAAAAAAATTTATTATGAAAAAAATGTGGGGATTTTTGTTCGCCCTGTTCTTATTCGGCTACACAGCCAAAGCAACCATCATTCCTATCCCAAGTACCGCGGATAGTCTGGAACATTTTCTTGAATTAAATACCGATATGTATGCAAATGGCGATACTATTCTCTTAACAGATGCTTTATACATAGTTAATGGTACTATTGATCTTTATCATGGTGTAACAATCATGGGAGATCCTGCTTTATTATCCCCTCCTCTGGTTAAGTTTTTAGATGACGGTTTCCGCCTGAGACAGGATTCGACAAGCGTTATTATTACCGGATTAAAGCTTGACGGATCCGATCTGACCAATGGGAAGACAGCCTCATTTATACTCCGTATGAATAATATTCCCATATCCGATTCCATATTCGGTTACATGAAAATAGAGAATGTGGAAGCCTGGGGTTTTGGTGGGGGAATTGATTTGCATCAGCTGAAACATGCACAATACGATTCTATTATCGTAAATAATGTAATATGGCATGATTTTGCCGGTGAATATTGTGTGGATCCCAATATCAACTTTTCGGGAGTGCTGAAGATTACCAATTCAACATTTTACAATATTCAGTTTGGACTTGTAAAAAATCCTGACTTTGCTTCTAATTTAAACAATTATACAAAAATTCCAAAGACATTTATTATAGATCATAACACGATATATAACATAGGCGGTAAAAATAATTGTTTAATTCAGATAAATGATCCTGTCGATTCTACTGTTGCATTTACTTTTACAAACAATATTGTACAAAAACTATACGAACCCGACAATGTAAGACCATTCCGGATTAATCCGTCTGCAGGTACTTTTTATTTTGACAATAACGTTATTTACGATTTTATGCCAACAAATGTCAGCAAGATGGTGTTTAGTTTAGACTCTACAGATGCAAAACAAACAAATGTTACGGTTACAAATCCTGTTGCAGGTGATCCCCAATATTTAGATCCGGGTAAAGGTGATTTCAGACTTCCTGCAACTTCAGCCTTGTTAACAGCTGATTCAGATGGCGATCAAATGGGTGATCCGCGCTGGAATCCTTTTCTTGGATTGTATGTGTATGATGTCGAAGATAATGTTTATACAAATTCAGAAGTACAATTAAATGCAAGTCTTGTACTTATGAGCGGTAATAAAGAAATCAACTGGACAGTAGAAAATGGTTACGGTGGCACAAGCGGAGCAGCCACTATTGCGAGCGCTACAGGATTATTATCTACCAGTGCAAGCGGTAAGGTAAAAATAACTGCCACATCTGTTGAAAACGGGTCATATTCCGATACATTGATTGTATCAATTGTGGATTCTGTATATATCTCAGATATCAGCCTGTCGGCACCTGCTTCTGTTATTACCACTAAAGATGGCACACTTGATATTACTGCTTCCATTACCCCTGAAAATCCAACAGATCCCACACTTATTTGGAGTGTAAGCAGTGATATCGCCACTATCACTGCAAAAGATACTGTTGCAACTATAAAAGCCCTTAAAAATGGTGTTGTCACTGTTAAAGCTATGGCAAAATGGGGAGGGGTTAAGGATAGTTTGGATATTACCATTGCCATACCGGTTCATGTTGACAGCATTAAGGTTTCTATTGCCGGCGGCGCATCAGATACCATAAAAGCACTAAATGGAACGCTTCAATTGAATGTTGCTGTTTATCCTGATGATGCCGATGATAAAACGGTTAATTGGTCAGCAAGCCCATCTGATGTAGCCACCGTTACAAACGGACTGGTAACTGCTTTAAAAGAAGGTACTGTTACAATTACTGCAACTTCTGTAGATGGTAGCAAAACTGATCAAATCAGCATTGTAATTAAAGAATATGTTAGCGGTCTGAATGAAAATTCTATCGATAACATTAATGTTTTCCCGAATCCTGCTAATGATTACATCACATTGAACATTAAACAACAATCAATTATTTCTGTTCATAATGTTGTTGGTGAAATGGTTATGAATAAAATTCTGGAAGCTGGTGAACAATTGGATATTAGTTCTCTTGCCAATGGAATTTATTTCGTAAACGCTATAATCGAAGGCAAAGTTGCTACATTGCGGTTTGTAAAAGAATAATTTATAATGTAGTTTATATTAATGTCGTCAGTCATAGCTTTAAAGCGATGCCTGACGACATTTTTCTAATATAAAATATACCTGATTTCTAATTAGTAATGTTACGAATCGTTGTCATGAAAAGAGTTACTTAACAAACGCTGTCATTTTATAACAACTTAATAACCATTATAGATTTAAATGATTATCGAACCTGTTTTTAGTATTAAAAGAAAATCTGAATAGTGACAACTTAATTGTATGTAATTTATATTTTCCCATATCATTCCAAGCTTAATAATGAATCAAAGAATTTTATCTTCTCTGTGTGCATTTATTTTAATTAATGGATTTTTACAGGTACCGGCACAAACCACAATGCTTCCTGTATATCTCAATAATGAAGGCATTCTGGTTTATTCTTCAGATAATAAAGGCAATAGAATTCCTGATTTTTCATATTGCGGATATTTGAACGGCGCCCAGCCTATACCAGATGTGCCTGTACGTGCAGTGGTTTCACCTGTAAAGGGCGACGCAACCTTTACCATTCAGGCTGCGATTGATTATGTTGCAAATTTACCTCCCGATGAAGATGGCATTCGCGGTGCAGTGTTGCTTGAACCGGGTGTTTATGATATTTACGGACAGATCATTCTGAAAAAGTCCGGCATCGTGCTCAGGGGAAGCGGAACGGGAAAAGAGGGGACAATCCTGTTTGGGAAGGGTAAAACCCGTAACACCTTAGTGGTTGTTGGGGGTGTGAATGATAAAACATTAAGTGTCGCCGCAAATATTTCTAATGGCTATGTTCCTGTAAATGCTATTACTCTTTCTGTCAATTCCACTTATTTCTTTAAACCCGGAGATAAGGTTATGGTGCGCCGTCCATCTACCCAAAAATGGATTGATCTCCTTCACATGAATGAATTTGGCGGAGAAAGCTCCTGGCTCGGATGGAAACCGGGAACACGCGATTTATTTTGGGACAGAGGCATTATTTCTGTTCAGGAAGACAAAATCACGCTGGATGCACCGCTGACAACAGCGCTTGATACCGGCATGGGTGGAGGGTTCGTTGTAAAATACAAATGGCCGGGAAGAATATCACAAATAGGGATAGAAAACATGCAACTGGTCTCTGAATTTGACACTTCAAACCCGAAAGATGAAGATCACCGGTGGATGGGCATAACAATAGAGAATGCGGAAAATTGCTGGGTACGACAGGTTACGTTCCTGCATTTTGCTGGATCGGCGGTATCAGCCTATGAGACAGCTTCTAAAATCACTGTTGAAGATTGCAAATCTCTTGCACCTGTCTCTGAAATTGGTGGTTTCAGAAGAATAACTTTTTTTACTTCGGGTCAACAGGTGCTGTTTCAGCGCTGTTATTCAGAATACGGCTATCACGATTTTGCTGTAGGTTTCTGTGCCCCCGGTCCCAATGCATTTGTTCAGTGTGAATCATACAGACCTTATAATTATAGTGGCCCCATAGATAGTTGGTCATCAGGTGTATTATACGATATTGTTAATATTGACGGACAAAAACTCTGTTTCAATAATCTGTTTTACGAAAAGCAGGGAGCCGGGTGGAATGCCGCCAACAGCGTTTTTTGGCAGTGTTCTGCATCTAAGATTGAGTGTTTTAGCCCCACAGGGGCTGTTAATTATGCTATCGGCTGCTGGGCACAGTTTGCAGGTAACGGGTATTGGTATGAACCCGACAACCATGTGAAACCACGCAGCCTGTATTATGCCCAGCTGGCAGACCGTATTGGCAATACTGCTCTCAACAGGGCTTACCTTTTGCCTGTTTCAACCGGGGCATCAACCAGTCCCACCATTGACCAGGCTTATGAATTTACTGTTTCATCTGCCCGTCCGCCTTTATTATTATCCGAATGGATTGACCTTGCAAATGAGAGAAATCCTGTTACTGTTAATGCAAAGAATGCTCCTGTATTCAATAAAAGCTATAGACCGGAGGATAAGACAGATGAAAAAAACCGGAAGGTTGTTGTCTCGAACGGGTTATTGCTTTGCGATAGTGTAATGCTTGCCGGATGGCGCCACAATGTATCATGGTGGAGAGGAAATATTCGTCCTTTTGAAGCTCAAAAAGCTGCCCCGCATATTACACGCTATGTTCCGGGACGGACAGGTACCGGTCATACCGATAATTTAGATTCGGTTGTATCGTGGATGTGCCATAACAACATCGTTGCCATTGAGCATAATTACGGCCTCTGGTACGATCGCAGACGCGATGACCATGAACGCGTGCGCCGCATGGATGGTGATGTATGGGCGCCTTTTTACGAATTACCTTTTGCACGCAGTGGAAAAGAAACTGCATGGGATGGCCTGAGCAAATACGATCTTACTAAATATAACTATTGGTACTGGAGCCGTCTGAAGCAATTTTCTGATCTGGCTGATAAAAACGGTGTTTTGCTTATTCATCAGCATTATTTTCAACATAACATTTTGGAAGCAGGCGCCCACTGGGCAGATTTTCCCTGGCGCGATGCAAATAATATCAACAATACAGGATTTCCTGAGCCCCCTCCCTATGCAGGCGACAAACGTATTTTTATGGCAGAACAATTCTACGATATTTCTAACCCTGCACGTCGGGAAATTCACAGGTTATATATTAGAAAATGCCTGGATAATTTTTCAGACAATGCAAACGTTGTGCATTCTTTAAGCGCAGAATATACCGGCCCACTTCATTTTGTGCAGTTCTGGATAGATGCTGTTGCAGAGTGGGAAAAAGAAACCGGAAAAGATGCCAATGTCATGCTTGGTGTTACTAAAGACGTTCAGGATTCAATCCTCAAAGACAGTATCAGGTCGGCTGCTATAGACATTATTGACATACGTTTCTGGCATTACCGTAAAGACGGTTCGTTATATGCCCCCGAAGGCGGTAAAAACCTTGCGCCGCGACAACATGCAAGACTTGTAAAACAGGGGGAATCATCCTTTGAACAGGTGTATCGGGCTGTTTACGAATATCGTCAGAAGTATCAGGCCAAAGCGGTAATCTATTCGGCTTCGGGCTTTGATAAATATCCATGGGCTGTGCTATTGGCAGGGGGATCTATCCCTTCTGTTCCGGAAGTTAAAAACAGTTTTGCAAAAGATGTTACACAAATGCTACCGAATAACCAACCTCATAACAATCCGGGAATACTGGTGATGGGAAATTCTTCAGCAGGGTATCTCGTGTATTTCGGTCACGAAAAATCATGTGAACTGGATGTGCCAGCCGACAAAGGAAAATTTCATATTTACAGGATTGATATGCAATCAGGAGAAATAACATCGGGTGATGAAACAATTGAAGGAGGAAAAATGTTGTTGCTGAAAAATGAAAATATCACTAATTTAATCTGGTTAAAAAAACATTAAAACAATAAACCTTAATATGAAAAAGTTATTGATACATACAACTACCATAACCCGAATTTTTCATAGAATACTGTTGTTATTGCCGTTGTTTCTTTTGGCCATTTCATGTGTCAAAGATGGTACTGTTTATATGTTCACTTCTTTTAAAGAACCTGCAAACGAAGGGCTGCGTTTTTTATACAGTTACGATGGTTACAACTGGCAGCGGATAGATACCGTATTTCTGAAACCCGGTGTCGGAAACCAGAAAGTAATGCGTGACCCGTCAATTGTTCAGGGACCGGATGAGGTTTTTCACCTCGTATGGACTTCCTCCTGGAAAGGCGATTTGGGGTTTGGCTATGCCGGTTCAAAAGATCTGGTAAACTGGTCTGAACAAAAGTTCATCCCTGTTATGGAATACGATACCACCACGGTGAATGTCTGGGCGCCTGAATTGTTTTACGATGATGAAAGGGATGAATTTATTATCATCTGGGCATCAACCATCCCGTTTAAATTTGAGAAGGGAATTGAGGATGAGTATAATAATCACCGAATGTATTACACCGTGACCAAAGATTTCAGAAATTTTTCACCTGCCAGACTTTTTCTCGATCCGGGTTTCAGTGTAATAGATGCTGTAATTGTAAAAAGAGAGAAAAACGACTATGTGCTTGTACTTAAAGATAATACGCGTCCAGAACGTAACCTTAAAGTAGCTTTTGGTAACCATGCCCTTGGCCCGTATGGTGGCATTTCACCGGCATTTACCGATACCTTTACCGAAGGGCCGTCAGTGTTGAAAATTAAAGATGAATGGTTAATCTATTTCGATGCATACAGAAAAAAGCAGTATGGAGCCGTAAAAACAAAAGATTTTGTATCTTTTACCAATATATCTGACGAAATTAATGTACCCGAAGGCCATAAGCATGGGACGATTTTTTTAGTAAAGAAATGTATATTGAAAAACTTGCTAAAAGATTTTCAAAGTGAAAGGTAAATTAAAAATTAAGGTTTTAACTGTTTTGGCTTTGCGAAACTTAGTAAAATCTTAGCGAAACTTGGCGTAACAGTCAAAAAAAGCTATTACGCAAAGTAACGCAAAGAAAATGAAGAGTTACACAAAGTGAATATTGAAAAATGCACAGCATGAAAATGTTAAGTATATTAA
>JAWOHT010000225.1:0-20507 GCA_046485045.1 Bacteroidales bacterium | reverse complement strand
AATGTGTTCGAAAATGTTGAATTGCCTTTGCTGTATTTAAAAATCAGGTCATCTGAAAGAAAAAGGCGGGTGAATGAGGCGCTTGAACGCATGCAGATATCGCACCGAAGAAAACATTTCCCACAACAGCTTTCAGGAGGCCAGCAACAGCGTGTGGCCGTGGCAAGGGCAGTTGTTGCCAATCCGAAACTCATACTGGCCGATGAACCTACAGGAAACCTTGACTCAGCCAATGGCGAAGAAGTGATGAAACTCCTGGAGCAACTCAACTACGATGGTACAACTATTGCCATGGTCACCCACTCACCGGCACATGCCGACAGGGCGCACCGTATTGTGCATCTGTTTGACGGAAGCGTGGTAACGGAAAACATTAAGAAAAGTATTTGAGGTATGAATAAAAGTGGTTGTCTAAAAAGCCAATAAGTAACGTCATTGCGAGGGAGGTACGACCGAAGCAATCTCCTGAATAGGAAGAGATTGCTTCACTTCGTTCGCAATGACGGTTTCAAAATAACTGACTTTTTACACAGTCTCTTATAAGGTTGTATCAATTAAAAGACCAGAATTAACATGATTAAAAACTATTTCATTACCGCATTGAGATATTTATTGAGAAACAAAACATTTTCAGTTATCAATACAATAGGACTGAGTATTGGTATTTCAGCATTTATCCTGCTGTTTCTGTATGTTCATAACGAACTAACATATGACCGTTTTCATATAAACAGAAACAATATTTACCGTTTATGCGAAAATCAGATGGAATTTACAAAGGGCCTGGTTTTACCTAAATTATTGGAAGATTACCCCGAAATAACAAGTGGCAGCCGTTATCTCGACTGGGCTGGTCATATGATATCTTACGAAGAAAAAGATTTTATACAGGAAGTGCGATATGTGGATACCGGTTTTTTCAGTGTTTTTTCATTCCCCCTTATGTATGGTGATGCAGTTAATCTGCTTTCTGAGAAGAACAGTGTGGTGATTTCAAAGAAAATAGCAGGTATATATTTTGGAGATGAAAACCCGGTTGGAAAAAGGCTGGATGTGGATTTTGGAAAGCACAGTTTTATTGTTACGGGCGTTCTTGATGATATACCAAACAATTCATCCATCAGGTTTGATATGGCAGTTAACCATGAAACGGGTATTGAGTTATCGCCTTGGTTGAATCAGGTTTATGACTGGTACAATACATTTTCGCAATCGTATATCCAGGTAAATCCGGGTACTGATGTCAAACTGCTTGAAGACAAAATTCAAAAAGTGGTACAGGATCATTTCCTTACAGGGAATGATAAAAAACCAAGGCTGACTTTATTGCCGCTGACTGAACTTCATAATAAAACTTCTGAAAATAAAACATTCATTTATATTCTTATATTTATTGCCATTGGTGTATTGGTTATTGCATCTATAAATTTTATCAATCTGTCAACAGCCAATTCGATCAAACGCGCTTCTGAGGTTGGTTTAAGAAAAGTTATGGGCGCAGGAAGAAACAGTCTGCTGCGTCAGTTTATGGGAGAGTCTTTGATAATAAGCCTTTTGGCGCTTTTTATTGCTGTTGTTATTACCGAATTGCTTCTGCCGGTTTTTAACCAGATGTTTGATACAAAACTTAACCTTGAATACAGAAATGTGTTTTTTACTTATCCGGTTTTACTATTCTTGTGGTTTTTTACCGGTGTGTTGTCAGGTATTATCCCTTCAATGCTACTTGCCAGGTTCAATATTATCTCGTCTCTAAAGGGTGAAGTTGCTACAGGTAATAGAGCAGTAAGACTCAGAAGCGCTATGGTGATATTCCAACTCCTGATTTCGATTGTGCTGGTTATCGGAACTATGCTGATGAAAAAACAGATACATTTCATGAAGAACCATGAATTAAAGATTGAAAAGGAGAATGTGATAGTAATAAACACAAATTTAGGTCATTATAAAGATCATGATGCAGTGTTAAGAAAATTTGAAGTGATACTGAATGAACTTGAAAACGATACCAGGATTGTAAGTACTGCTACATCACAAATTGTTCCCGGCAGATATATTGAAAACTATAACAACTTTTATCCTGAGGAGTGGTCTGATATAGAGTCTTTGAATATCAGGCACGGCGGGGTGCACAAAGATTATTTTAAAACATATGGAATTGAATTTATTGAAGGTGACCCGTACGATGAAAACTTTGTATGGGACAGCAATGCAGTGGTAATCAATAAAACGGCAGTAAAGAGACTTGAGGTTGAATCTGCATTGGGTAACATCATTCATTCGAGTCAGAAAACTGGCTATCCGCATAAAATAGCAGGAGTTGTAGATGATTTTCATTACATGGGTTTACACCGGGAGATTCAACCTTTGCTGCATTATGTTTCTGACAAAAGAAACCTGGAATATTCACAATATATCTCGGTAAGGGTAAAAGCGGGTGAAATGCCGGGAGTTTTGGATATGCTCAGGGAGAAATGGATACAGGTTGAGCCTTCAAAAGAACTGGATTTTTTCTTTGCCGATGATGAAATAAGCAAGGATTATAAAAAGTTTGAAATAATATCATCAGTAGTTGGGTATTTTACAATTCTCGCAATCATAGTTGCATGTATGGGACTTTTCGCTCTGACTATTTTTGTCAGCCGGCAACGCACTAAAGAAATCGGCATCCGCAGAACCAACGGCGCCAAAACCTCACAAATCATGCTGTTGCTTTCGAAAGAGTTTACCAGATGGGTGGCACTGGCTTTTATCATTGCATGCCCCGTTGCCTGGTATTTCATGAACAAATGGCTGCAAAACTTTGCCTACAGAACAAATTTGAGTTGGTGGGTATTTGCTGCTGCCGGTGTGGTGGCATTGCTGGTGGCATTGCTGACAGTAAGCTGGCAAAGCTGGCGGGCGGCAAGCCGGAATCCGGTGGAGGCGCTGAGGTATGAATGAATGATTAACTTACAAACTTAAACAAACAATCTCTTTATGTTTTTTTACAGCACCAGACTTTTTTTTAGAAATCTTTTTCGATTCAGAATTGAGAGCATTATCAATATACTGGGTTTATCTGTTGGTTTTACTGCAATTATCCTTCTCTCTGGTTATATTCTTAATGAGTATCGCTCAGGTAAAGACTTTGATGGATTTGAACGTGTTTACCGGCTTGAATTAAAAGATGGTATATGGGTATCCAGAAACATAATTGATCTCTTCAGAAGTAAGATACCTGAAGTGGATGATTTTACATACATTCAGGAAAGCTGGTCGTTAATGTGCTATCTGACAGTAAATGAAGAAACATACAAAGCCGACAGGTTAATATATGCTGATTCGGCTTTTTTTGAGATTTTTTCATACACGGCCATAGCAGGAGATATAAAAAAAGCGCTTGAGCAGGATAATGCGATTGTTTTAACCAGAAATGAAGCTCAGAAGCTGTTCCCTGATGAGAATGCAATCGGTAAAAGAGTCCATTATAAAACAACCGCCTTTGGAAGTTTTGATCTAATCGTAACTGCCGTAATTGATGATTTGATGCCGAATGCACTTCTTAAATTCGATGGAATTATTTCAATTAATCTGCTAAATAAGGTTTCATGGTACAAAAGATCATTAAGCCACTGGGGACAAAGCAATTATGAGGTTTATCTGAAGATAAAGGAACAGGCAGATATTTCCGTAATTGAAAAAAAGTTGGAAAACCTTTTGGCAGAATACGCTCCTGAATGGCTGATTAAAGATCAATTACCAATAAAATTAAAACGATTCGACAAACTTTATTTTGATTTATCATATACTGATGATCTCCTTAAACATAATAAACTTCAGAACATTAATATATTGTCACTGATATCAATTCTTTTATTCATTTTGGTGTGTTTTAATTATATAAATATCTATACTGCAGATTTTGACAAGAAAACAAAAAGTCTTCATGTAACCAGATTTTATGGTGAATTAAAGAAAGGTTTAATAATCAGGAGTTTTACCGAATCATTCTATACTATTGTGTTATCCCTGTTCCTTTCTTTTGTTTTGATTGATAATTTATTACCTTTTTACAATCAAATCATCGGCGAGTCTTTCACCTTTTTAACAATTCTTCGAAACAACAGTTATTTAATGCTGATTCTGATAACAGCTTTTATTATTTGCGGAGTCTTACCCCCTTATATTTTATATAGGTTCCTGTCTGCTCTGCATGGCAGAATAAATTCCACAAAACAAACAGATAGAGGTTATCTGAGAAACAGTATTTTTCTTCTGCAATATACAATAGCGCTTATTTTCATAATAGCTACGATTTTTATTGTCAGACAAAACGACTTTTTAAGTTCAAAATCACCCGGATTTAATAAAGAGAATATACTCTTTATACCCCTGATCAGTGAGTTTGACGAAAAAACAAAAGTGTTTGAAAATGAGCTGTTAAAAATTCCCCAGATAAAAGACATTACTTATGCTTCCTGCATATTAGGTCAATCAGATACAGATTGGGGTGTGAACTTAAATAATGAAGGTGAAATTAAAAAAATTAATTTTTCTATCATTCAGGTAGATACGACTTTTTTTACATTCTTTGGAATAGGTTTTATTGAAGGGAAAAACTTCAATAACCTGTCTCTAATTGAAATGCATCATATTTTTAATGAAACAGCAATAAATTATTTTGGCATCAATGATATCGGCAATGCACGGATTTCATCTTTTGACAAGGTCAGAGGAGATATCATTGGTATAATAAAAGATTTCAATTTTAAGTCGTTGCATTTTCCTGTCACTCCACTTGGTTTTATTTACAGAAAACCTGAAAACCTTAGTTATATTTATATTAAAATACCTACCTTATCGCATGTGCAGTTAGTACTGCTAATACAAAAGATTGAAAAAACCTGGCAAATGCTTATTCCAGATTGGCCATTTGAATACAGCTTTTTAGATAAATCATTTCAGGAACTGTATCAGAAAGACAAAAATTTTGGACGCATTACTGTATGGGCAACAATATTCTCAATCATTATTGCGACTCTTGGCCTTTTCGGGGTTACTGTATTTGTTGCTCAAAGACGCACCAAAGAAATCGGTATCCGTAAAGCTAACGGCGCCAAAACACCTGAAATCATGCTTATGCTTTCAAAAGATTTTACCAGGTGGGTAGTCGTTGCCTTTGTCATAGCCTCGCCGATTACATATTTTATTATGAATAAATGGCTGCAAAACTTTTCATACCGGATAAACCTGAGCTGGTGGGTTTTTCTTCTGGCGGGACTAATTGCTTATACCATAGCATTGTTAACAGTCTCCTGGCAGAGCTGGAGGGCGGCAAGCCGGAACCCGGTGGAGGCGCTGAGGTATGAATAAAAGGAGAGGCTGTGTAAAAAGTCAATAAGTAACGTCATTGCGAGGGAGGCACGACCGAAGCAATCTCCTGAATAAGAGGAGATTGCTTCACTTCGTTCGCAATGACGGTTTCAAAATAACTGACTTTTTACACAGTCTCTCCTAAAACATGAATTATTATATGTTTGAAGGATGAGTAAATATGTGAATTTAACTGCATAGTAGTCAGGCTCTGAATATGGGTGATTAAGATTTACACTAAAACAAAGGAGAAGGAAAAGCAATGTTTAAATATAATTTCATTTTGTTCATCAGGAACATTAAACGAGATAAAACTTCATTCTTAATAAATCTTGTCGGCCTATCCACCGGTTTAGCGTGTGCACTACTTATTTATCTCTGGGTGCACGATGAACGAAGTATTGATAAATTTCATGAAAAAGACGACAGACTTTTTCAGGTAATGCTTAATATGCCCGGACCAAATGGTATTAATACTTTTGAATACACTCCCGGATTACTGGCGCAGGCGCTAGCTGAAGAAATACCTGAAGTGGAATATGCAGCATCAGTATTGCCTTCCGGTTTTTTTGGAAGTGAGGGTATCCTTTCATTTGAAAATGCAAGTTTAAAGGCCAACGAACAATATGTAAGTAAGGATTATTTCAATATTTTTTCATATCATCTTCTGCAGGGGGATATCCACCAGGTTTTAAAAGATAATAACTCCGTTATAATATCTGATGAAATAGCCAGAAAATTGTTTAATACGACTGAAAATGTAGTCGGGAAAACGATTGAATGGAAAAGAGAAATGTTTGCTGTGAAGCTGACCGGATCCTATGTTATTTCAGGAATTTTTGAAAAACCACCTTCCAATTCTACCGGTAAATTTGATCTTATTTTCAGTTACGGATTGATATTAGATAAGTTAGGAAAAAATTTACGAAAATGGTCTAATGAAAATCCCCATACATATTTGATTTTAAAAGAAGGAACCAACATTGAACAATTCAATACAAAAATCAAAGATTTTATAAAAACCAAACATACCGATTCAAAAAACACGCTATTTGTTCAACAATATTCTAAGAAATACCTGTACGGTCAATATATTAATGGTGTACAGTCTGGTGGTAGGATTGTGTATGTGAGGTTGTTTTGTATTATTGCCTTATTCATTTTGGTTATTGCCTGCATCAATTTTATGAACTTATCCACGGCAAAATCATCGGGAAGAATAAAAGAAGTTGGAATAAAAAAAGCATTAGGTGCAAAACGAAAATCATTGATCTTTCAGTATCTGGGAGAATCGATAATTTTAGTTTTCTTATCTCTGTTTATGGCCATCATATTGGTTGAATTTTTCATACCACAATTTAACGAAATTACGGGCAAACACCTTTCATTCAGTTATAATACAAACATTATTTTAACTTTTCTTGGAATCGCATTATTTACCGGACTTGTTTCAGGTAGTTACCCGGCATTATATCTTTCCGGCTTTAATCTGGTAACTGTTTTAAAAGGCAAACTCAATATCTCCATTGGAGTGTTAATGGCAAGAAAAGGACTGGTGATATTTCAATTCACCATATCAGTAATATTGATTGTTTCTGTTTTAGTGATTTATAAACAAATAGAATTTATACAAACTGAAAACCTTGGCTTTGAAAAAGATAATGTCATTAATTTTAAAAAGGAAGGAAAGCTGGATGAGAATCTCGAAACTTTTTTAGCGGAAATAAAAAAAATAAATGGTGTTGTCAATGCCTCAAATTCATCCTGTAATCTTGTAGGCGAATACAGTCAAACAACAGGAGGTATTCGATATGAAGGTTGGGAAGATGGGGCTGAATTCCGTTTTGCGCATATGGATGTTAACTATGACTTTTTTGAAACACTGGGTATAGAGATTAAAGAAGGAAGAACCTTTTCCATCGAATATGGCTCAGATACTTCAAAAATAATATTCAATGAAGCAGGAATTAAAGTAATGGGCATTAAAGAGCCCCTTGGGAAAACAATAAATAATTGGAGGCATTACAAACAGATAATTGGTGTGGTCAAAGATTTTCATTTCGAATCACTTTATAATAAAGTAAAACCATGTTTTTACAGGTTAATGCCTCCGAATTACAATTACGGAAACGACATCTGGGTAAAAATCAGAGCCGGCACCGAAAAAGAAATCATAACCAATATTGAGAAATTATATGAGAAATTTAATCCCGGACTTCCTTTTGAATTTAAATTTTTAGATGAAGAATATCAGGCACTGTACGAGTCAGAAAACCGGGTTGCATTATTATCCCGATATTTTGCAGGAATGGCAATCATCATCTCATGCATGGGTCTGTTTGGCCTGTCTGCCTTTACTGCACAAAAAAGGTTAAAAGAAATTGGAATACGCAAAACAAATGGTGCTAAAACTACCGAAATTATGCTTTTACTTACACATGACTTTTCCAAATGGGTGATTATTGCCTTTATTATTGCGTGCCCTGTTGCATGGTTTATTTTGAACAAATGGCTCCAAAACTTTGCATACAGAACGAATCTGAGCTGGTGGGTATTTGCAGCAGCAGGAGCAGTGGCACTGGCAGTCGCATTATTAACCGTTAGCTGGCAAAGCTGGCGGGCGGCAAGCCGGAATCCGGTGGAGGCGCTGAGGTATGAATAATCCTTAAAAACAATAATTTCAAATAATGATTAAACACGTTTTAAATTTAGCATTCCGAAATATATTAAAGAATCTTGAAACTTCATTTCTGAATGTTTTGGGACTGGCTATAGGATTGTCGGTATCAATATTTGTTTTTACGTTTTTGGTATATGAATTTAATTACGATAAAAGTTTAAAAGATACAAATCGTAAATTCAGGATAATCTCGAAATTAGCAGGAGGGAACTTCAGGGCCAGATCATTTTATTGTTTTCGTGACGGCCTTTTGGATGATGTGCCTGAAGTTGAAAATGCAACTGCGTTTCTGAAATATAACGAAGCCTTTGTAAATCTTAATAATATACCGCTTGCGGTAAATGATATTCTTGTTGCAGATACAGGTTTTATGCAAATGTTTTCTGTAAAAGTACTAAAAGGCAATCCTTCGGATATAGGAACACCCAATGCCATGTTTATAACCGAAAACGAGGCAAAAAGGCTTTTCCCGGGTGAAAATCCCATCGGTAAAGAAATCTACATTAAATCTATTGAAGGAGTGGCACATTGGGATAGTATCGGGTATTACACCATTAAGGGAATTGTCCGTTCATTGGAACCAAATACTCATTTTCGGTTTAATTATTTGTTATCATCAAAAGGGCACTTCGATAATTTTTTTTCCGAACTGAGAAGAATGAAGATTTTCGGTAGCTGGGTATATGTTAAGCTGGCACATGCAAGTGATAAAAATGCAGTTGAAGAAAAACTGCAACAGATTGCATCAAAATACCTGGGGGATTCTTTTGGGCCTCCTGTTGAAGGTTTTATTCATGAATTACAACCCTTGCGCAGTATCCACAATTCTATCGGAATGTCATTTGAATTAGGTGAGAATCGTAAAAAATCGAATGTCTATATTCTTGGATTTATTGCATTTCTTATTTTAATTGTGGCTTGTATGAATTTTATAATTCTGTTCACTGCGAAATCGGCTATACGTTCTGTTGAAGCAGGAATTAAAAAAGCGATTGGGGCAAGCAAAATGCAATTGTTGATTCCATATATGGTTGAAGTTTTGATAATTTGCATATTCGCTATGCTTATTGCCATTTTAATAATTGAAAATTTTGCTCCCTTATTCAATAGGCTTCTCCTTACTGATATGCATTATACTTATTTTAATATTCAGTCATTATTAATTCTTGCCGGCACTTTTGTTTTTACATTTCTTGTTACCGGCAGCTATTCAGCTGTTTCATTTTCTGTAATACAACCAATTAAGGAAAAAAAATACCATATTTTTTCGAAAAATCACAGAGGAGCTTCTTTAAGGAGTTTACTGGTTGTTTTGCAATTTATCGTATCAATAACACTAATAGCAGGTATGCTAACAATCAGAAAACAAATGAAACATATTAATGCCATGGATCTTGGATATGATAACAAGAACATTATTGTTTTGAATTTACCTCATTATCAACCACCCCGTGATATTATCAAAAATGAATTATTAAAGATCAGTAGCATTAAATCTGTTGGTTCAACAAATGATCATTTCGCTTACGGCTTTCATAACAACGTTAATTTTTCACATAATGACTCTGAATTTCCATTTGAATTTTCCGTTGTTGATATAGACTATATCAAAACATTAGATATCAATATAATTAAAGAGTTTTATAAACCAATTGATGAATCCAGCCGTGGATTTATTATCAACGAAACATTTTATAATCATTTGCGCTCGGAATTATCTGAAGAGGAATTAATAAAAGGTTTTGAAAACCTGATTGGGGTTATGAAAGATTTTCAATATGGATCACTGCATTACGGTATTTCAAATTTTGCCCTGAATGTTTGGCCCGACAGGTATAACCGTTTCTTAGCTGTAAAATACGAAACTTCCGACATGAGCGGATTACTGGATAATATAAAAAAAGTATGGACAGCCACGTATCCTGAATATCCATTCAGATTTGACTTCTACGATGATTTGATTTCGGGTCAGTACCAGAGAGAAAGGTCACTTGGCGGATTAATCTTATTTTTTGCATTGCTGGCTGTTTTCATTTCAAGTCTTGGCTTAACAGGACTTTCTCATTTTGTTACCAGGCAACGCACCAAAGAAATCGGTATCCGTAAAGCCAACGGCGCCAAAACACCTGAAATCATGCTTATGCTTTCAAAGGATTTTACCAGGTGGGTAATCGTTGCCTTTATCATAGCCTCGCCGATTACCTGTTTTATTATGAATAAATGGCTGCAGAACTTTGCATACCGGATAAACCTGAGCTGGTGGATTTTTCTTCTGGCTGGCCTAATTGCTTATACCATTGCATTGTTAACAGTCTCATGGCAGAGCTGGCGGGCGGCAAGCCGGAACCCGGTGGAGGCGCTGAGGTATGAATAATTTTTTTAAGGATTCCATCCCTTTGAGGGATGGAATCCTTCAGTCACCTAAATCAAAAATTATCGTAGGTAAGTTTCGTTAATATCCTGAACTTTGTTGCAGGATAATAGGTTTCGTATTGCTGGCAAATGTTTCTGTTATCGTACTGATAATTTCTTTCAGAAAAATCTTCTTTGGCATTTCTTCGCCACCTCATTGATGTTAAATTTCCAGACTGATCAAATAAATACTGCTTTTTGGAGTATTTTCCCTCTTCGGGATTTTCTTCATCTACGGTAACAAGATTGCCTTTGTCATTGTACAAATAGGTGAGTTTGTACAAGAAATTGTCTCCCCTGTATTTTACCTCGCTCACTACCTTGTTGTCGTTATTGTAAACAAATAGCTTTTTTTCAACAGGTTTCTTTTGTGCATCAAGGGCAACCTCTTCTACAACATTGTCTTTGCTGTCGTGTTTGAGCGAGATATAAGACATAACAACACCTGAGGGATTCTGAATTGAAATGGTAGTCATGTCACCTTCATGCTGAAATACCCTTTTCTCAGTGAGTTTCTTATCAAGAGTATAAGTGATATGTTTAAGATTTCCGTTTTCAAGGTACTCAAAATTATTCTGAAAATTATAGGCGCCATCGAACCCTGATTCTTTTACAAGGTCTCCCATTTCGTTGTAATTTGAGGTTTTCTGGTAGGCCACCACTACTCCTTTTTTCTTTGTATAATCAGTTCTTTTGCCAAGCTTGTTATACTTGTAAGTTTCGTAAGCAAGGGTATCCTGCATTTTATATGTTACAGATTCTATGATATTTCCGGCCTGGTCATAACGGATGTAAGATGTTTTTATGCCGGTTTTCGATGGTTTGTCTTTTATATACTTATAATCCCAGGTGGTTTGCGATGCGATTTCATTTTTTATTATGTTCTCCTTTTGCCTGTCTTCAAAAACCGATTGTGCATTGGTTGTATTTGAAAATAAGCACAATATGGCAACAAATAGACCTATTCTAACGATGGTGTCTGTAAGACTTTTTGGTGTTAACAGTTTCTTACTCATTTTCCAGTATTATTTAATAGTACATTCAAATTTAACAATTATTTCTGATAAATAAACGCTTCATTCAACTATCGGTTCACTTGCCGGTTGTCTGTTGGGGCAGGTCATCAATTTCCTCATCACCTGTAAGTTCATCATTTTCAACCGGGGGGTTATCATCATCATCATCTTTTTCTTCCTCCTCCCATTGATGAATGGTAGGCGGTGGCCCAATGTTTCTGTATAACACCGATAACAAAAACCCTGCCAATCCCCCCGACAGGTGTGATTCCCATGAAACCTCATGCTGTATTGGAAAGATGCCCCAAACCATGCTGCCGTATAGAAATGTTACCAATAATGATATTGCCAGCAGATTGATGTTCTGGCGTATAATACCGCTGAAAAAAAGAAAGGATCCAAATCCATAAATCAGGCCGCTTGAACCAATGTGATAAGACTGGCGACCAATCAGCCATACAGCGATACCCGGGAAAAAATACGTGATAAAAAAAACACGGTAAGAAACTTTATTATAGAAGTAAAACATTGCCCAGGTAAGAAAAAAGAGCGGTATTGAATTATCTGTCAAATGATTAAAATCGCCGTGAATGAGCGGTGAAAAAAAGATGCCGGTCAAACCCCTGAGGGTCCCGGGATATACGCCAAACTCCGAGAACCTTGTATTTTCAGTTACCTCAATTAGTTTAACTATCCAAAGTATTGATATAAAAAATGCAGGGAATATAACACTCAGGTAAACTCTTCTCTTTTCAAGCGGTAAATCTTTTAGCACTGGTTTATCTTGATTTCATGATCTTTTCAAATTTATGAAAGATTTTGCACATTGTTGCAGAAATAAAAAAGCCGCCATTTTTCTCGATGGCGGCTTTTATGGGTTTAAAGCCTGTTATTTATTTGGTCTGAGTTTACGAACCTGCAAACCTGCCTGCCAGAGTTCAGATTCCCTCATCTCCTTAAGTTCGGCTTCGAGGAGTTCTTTGTAATTAGACCTGCCGGTGGAATCAAGAACCCGTTTGGTCTCTTCGCCCGATTTTACTTTCTGGTATAACTCTTTGAAAACAGGAAGGGTTGCCTCTTTGAATTTTGGTCTCCAGTCGAGCGCACCGCGTTGTGCAGTGGCGCTGCAATTGGCATACATCCAGTCCATCCCGTTTTCATCAACCAGCCTTATAAGGCTTTGGGTGAGTTCTTCAACAGTTTCGTTGAAAGCTTCGCTTGGGCTGTGACCGTTAGCACGCAATACATCGTACTGAGCATCCATGATTCCTGCCAGTGCCCCCATCAGTACACCACGTTCGCCGGTAAGGTCGCTGTATACTTCATTCAGAAATGTGGTCGGGAAAAGATAACCCGATCCTATGCCTATTCCCAAAGCCAGTGTGCGTTCTTCGGCACGGCCTGTATAATCCTGGAATATGGCATAGCTTGAATTTATTCCTGTACCTGCAAGAAAGTTGCGCCTTACGCTGGTGCCTGAACCTTTCGGTGCAACCAGTATTACGTCTACATTGGCCGGTGGAATAACACCGGTCTGATCTTTGTAGGTAATTGAAAAACCATGTGAAAAATAGAGTGCATCGCCTTCTTTCAGGCAGGGTTTAAGCACCGGCCACACGGTACGCTGCGCTGCATCAGATACCAGGTACTGGATAATGGTTGCTTTTTTTGCGGCTTCTTCGATAGAAAAAAGCGTTTCGCCCGGCACCCATCCGTCTTTGATGGCCCTGTCCCAATCTGCTTTAAAGTCGGGTGACTGGCCAATGATTACTTTAATACCGTTATCTCTCATGTTCAATGCCTGTGCAGGGCCCTGAACACCGTATCCGATAATGGCTACAACTTCGTTTTTAAGAATATCCTGTGCTTTGGAAAGTGGAAACTCTTCGCGGGTTACAACATCTTCCACTACTCCGCCAAAATTTATTTTTGCCATAATTTTAAGGTTGTTAAAATATTAATTGTTAATAATTGCTTTTTCTCTTCTGTCCATTTCTGCCAGGTAATTGGTAAGCAGTTCCTGACTAAGCTTTGTAATGGCAATTCTTCCCGAGCGTGTAAATTGTTTTACATCATAAGGTTTCAACTCATCAAACAATTGCTGTGTTTCTTCAAGGTGCCCCGTTTTTTCAATCACAGCAAATTCGGGTGTAACTTCCAGTATCCGGGCATTGTGTTTTCTCACGATCTGTTCGATGGTATTGCTCGAAAGCAGTGTTTCCGTAGAAACCTTGTACAACGCTATCTCCTGGTAAATTATCTCATCGTCGGTATGGTAAAAGGCTTTCAGCACTTCCACCATCTTTTCTATTTGTCCTGCTACTTTCTTTACCTTTTCTTCGGTATCGAAAACCACGATCGTGAATTTATGGATGCCTTGAATGGCTGAAGCCGAAACGGTAAGGCTTTCGATGTTTACCTGCCGCCTTGTGAAGATAATGGTAATGCGGTTTAGCAGCCCGATATGGTTTTCTGAAAAGGCCGAGATGGTATATGTTCGCTTATTATGATTGTTGTTCATTTCCATGATATTATTTTTCAGTTTGCAAAAATAACTTATTTTCTCACTCTCCCAAAATAACTTCTGAGACAGATGCACCTGTCGGAACCATAGGAAATACGTTATCTTCTTTTTCTATGGATACTTCGAGCAGATATGGGCCGTTAAATTCGAGCATTTCTTTAATCGCCTCATCTAAATCGGGCCTGTGCAACACTTTTTTGCCCCTGATTCCAAATCCTTCTGCAACTTTAATAAAATCAGGATTTTTAAGATATGTTTCAGAGTAACGTTTTTCAAAAAACAGTTGTTGCCACTGGCGCACCATACCCAGGTATTTGTTGTTGAGCAGCACAATTTTCACAGCGGCCTCTGTTTGATTAATCGTGCCGAGTTCCTGTATTGTCATCTGGAACCCGCCATCGCCTACAAACAATATTACCTGTTTGTCGGGTGCGCCAATTTTGGCGCCGTGGGCGGCAGGAAGTCCAAACCCCATGGTTCCGAGACCACCCGAAGTAATAAAACTGCGGGGTTGTGTAATCTTACAATACCGTGAAGCAAACATCTGGTGCTGCCCAACATCTGTAATCCATATGGCATCGCCTTTGGTTTGCTCGTTTAACCTGCGGATTACTTCGCTCATGGTAATTCCTTCTTTTTCAGGATAAAAATCGTGTTTAATGACCTTTTCGTGTTCAATCTTGTCCAGTTCTTTGAACTCCTGAATCCATGACGAATAGGATTTTTTCTCGATTTTTTGTGTAAGCAGCGGGAGGGTATCTTTCAGGTCGCCTAAAACAGCAACATCTGTTTTAACGATTTTATTAATTTCGGCAGGGTCAATCTCAAAGTGAATGATTTTTGCCTGTTTGGCATACCTCTTCAGGTCGCCGGTTACCCTGTCGTCGAAACGCATACCCAAAGCAATAAGCAGGTCGCATTCGTTTGTTTTAAGATTGGTTGAGTAGTTGCCATGCATGCCAAGCATTCCCATATTCTGGGGGTGATCTGTGGGCAATGCCGCAACGCCGAGTATGGTCCAGGCCGCAGGTATTCCCGATTTTTCTATAAATTGCCTGAATTCATTTTCGGCTCCTGCTATTACCACACCCTGACCGAATAGTACATAGGGTTTTTTTGCCTGGTTTATTAGTTTGGCAGCGATTTCTATCTGAGCGATATCAACCGGGGGTTTTGGATCGTAGCTGCGTATGTGGCGACATTTTTTATATTCAAAATCAAGCTCACCAAACTGCGCATTTTTGGCAATGTCTATGAGTACAGGCCCCGGGCGCCCTGTTTTGGCTATGAAGAATGCCCTGGCAATGATTTCTGGAATTTCTTCTGGTTTGGTAACCAAATAATTCCACTTTGTGACGGGCATTGAAATACCAATTACATCGGTCTCCTGAAAAGCATCTGTGCCTAATAACGGGGCGCTAACCTGTCCGGTGATGCATACCAGCGGTGTAGAGTCTATCATTGCATCGGCAATTCCGGTAATGAGGTTGGTAGCGCCTGGCCCGGAGGTGGCCATGCATACGCCTGTCTTTCCGGTTACCCGTGCATAACCCTGCGCAGCATGCACTGCTCCCTGTTCATGGCGGGTTAAGATATGCTTAATCTGGTCTTGATAGTTCATAAAAGAATCGTAAATGGGCATTATTGCCCCTCCGGGGTAACCAAAAACCGTTTCAACCCCTTCGGCAATAAGCGAACGCATAACTGCCTCGGAGCCGGTAATTCGGGTTTTCGCGGGAACATTTAATGTTGCGGTCTGTTCTTTCATCGTATTTATTATTTATTTATTATCAATCTATTATTCTGATTGCGCCCCTATCGGCAGATGTAACAAATCTGGCATAAGCCCTGAGCGCCTGTGATATTTTCCTGTTTCTTGTTTTTGGAGAAAAACTGTTTATTCCTCGTTTTTCTTCTTCTTTTTTCCGGGTTTCTATTTGCTCCTCCGTGAGGAGCACATTTATTTTCCGGGCGGGGATATCAATTTCAATCACATCTCCGTTATTCAGAATCGCTAAAGCTCCTCCTGATGCAGCTTCGGGCGATACATGCCCGATGGAAAGACCTGATGTGCCGCCTGAAAAACGCCCGTCGGTTATCAGCGCACAATCTTTTCCCAGACCTTTGGATTTGATATATGAAGTAGGGTAGAGCATCTCCTGCATGCCGGGACCTCCTTTTGGGCCTTCGTAACGTATAACCACAATATCTCCCTTTTTAACAGTGCCATTTAATATTCCGTCGCAGGCTTCTTCCTGCGATTCGAAAACCACGGCGGGGCCTTTAAATCTAAAGATGGAAGGATCAACTCCGGCAGTTTTAACAACGCAGCCGTTACTTGCAATGTTCCCAAAAAGTATGGCAAGTCCGCCGTCTTTGAAATAACAATGTTCAATATCGCGTATACAGCCATTTTCCCTGTCAAGGTCAGGCTCTTTGTAAATTACTCCCTGGCTGCCAAGTTTAAGGTTTTTTATGCCCGCCGGGGCGCTTTTATATATTTCTTTTGCTTCGCCGGTACAAGTTGCCCTTCTGATATCAAACTGATCAATAGCTTCGCCAAGGGTTAAAAGGTCGGTTCTTTTTACCGATGTGTCAATCAGTCCGCCCCTTTCGAGTTCTCCCATAATACCGAGTATACCTCCTGCCCGGTTCACATCTTCAACATGATAATGTGAACTTGGTGCAACTTTGCATAATACAGGTATTTTTCTCGAAAGGGCATCAATGTCTTTCATGGTGAAGTCTACACCGGCTTCGCTTGCAACAGCAAGAATATGCAGTACGGTATTGGTTGAACCGCCCATGGCAATGTCAAGCGCTATGGCGTTGTTAAAGGCTGCTTTTATGGCAATAGAGCGGGGGAGCACAGAGGCATCGCCTTCTTCGTAATACTTTTTGGTAAGCGTAACAATTTGTTTTGCAGCTTTTTCGAAAAGTTTGGTGCGGTTTTTATGGGTGGCAACGATGGTACCGTTACCGGGCAGCGCCAGTCCCAAAGCTTCGTTCAGACAGTTCATTGAGTTGGCAGTGAACATGCCTGAACATGAGCCACAGGTGGGACATGCATTTTTCTCTATTTCATCAAGTTCTGACTCAGAAACAGAATCATCTACAGCCAGCACCATGGCATCTACCAGATCGTATTTTTTTGACCCTACATTTCCTGCTTCCATCGGTCCGCCTGAAACGAATATAGCCGGAATATTCAGACGCATAGCAGCCATCATCATTCCGGGGGTTATTTTATCGCAGTTGCTGATGCAGATCATGGCATCAACCTTATGGGCATTGCACATGTATTCAACGCTGTCGGCAATTAAATCGCGCGATGGCAGAGAATACAACATGCCGTCGTGACCCATGGCTATCCCGTCGTCTATGGCTATGGTATTGAATTCTGCTGCATAGCAACCCTCTTTTTCAATAATCGCTTTAATTTCCTGTCCTATTTCGTGAAGGTGGGTATGACCGGGAACAAACTGGGTAAATGAGTTGACAACAGCTATGATAGGTTTGCCAAATTGTTCTTCTTTCATGCCAGTGGCACGCCACAAACTTCTGGCGCCAGCCATTCTCCGGCCTTCGGTGGTTTCTGAACTGCGTAATTTAATTTTCATCTTTGTCGGGTTTTATATTTTCGATGTACTTTATTTAAATGAAAAAAGCCATTCTGTCTGGCAAGAATGGCTCTGTATTCTGAACATTGTATACTCCATCCTCACCCGGATAATCCAGGGACAACCACGAAAAGGACGACGAGTACTACAATGATATTTCTCATGTTTTATATTTGATGCAAATATATAAATATTTCGTTTAAATTTTAAATAAAAAATTGTAAAAAGTTTAAACATTTATTTTAAATAACAGATATACAAATATTTATATTAGTTATTTGAAATAATAGCGTGCAGTGAGCGCGATGCCGTCTCCCCACCAGTAATAACCATCGTTAAGGTTGAAAGACGGTTTCCAGTCTATAGCAAGGCTGATGGGGGGGTCTATAAATGTGTATTCCAGGCCGATAATAAAATCAAAGCCTATAGCAGTATAGGTTCCTTCATAATCCTGTGGCCTCCGGTAATAGGAGCTGTGGTTCCAGAAACCGATATGGGCGCCGCCCCCGACAAACCAGTCGAGCTGTTTGGTGTTTTTTACCGGCTGCTGAAATTCATACAACCCTGTGATGACAAAACCACTCCATCTGAACGAGAGCAAGCCTTCAAGAGCGCTGGTACTCCCAACGAAATGCTTTACCGTGAAACCGTTGAACGTTCCAAGCCTGAGCCCGACACCTGTAAGGTAGTTCTGGCTTTTCAGGCTAAAAGCAAACAGTAAAACAATAATGGAAGTTAACAGTGTCTTTTTCATGCATTTCTCTTTTGAAATAAATGACATTATCAATGATTGATTATTTGTGTAGCCGGTTTTTTATAACCATACATGAATTCTTTTTCAGGAAGGCGATATCTTTTCTTTATGTCGGGTGCAATTTCATCAAGAAAACTGGTTTCGGTAATTTCAAATCCTGCCTGTTTTACCCTTTCAGGGAAATCGGTTCCGTAAATTCTGTGATGGTCTTTCTGGTGAAAGTGTTTTAGCCGGTCTTCCGGTTTTGTAATGGTAGCATCCTCATAGGTTTTTTCTTTGTCCATAATCATCGGAACCTGTAAGATTGCCATACCTCCCGGTTTCAGTATCCTGAATATTTCACGTAAAGCCCTGTGGTCATCTTCTACATGTTCGAGCACGTGGTTGCAGATAACCATATCGTAAATATTGTCGGGTAACGGTATCTGCTGAATGTCGAACTTAATCTCTGCCAGCGGCGATTCAAGGTCTGCCGTTGTGTATTCAAGGTTGTTGAGTTTTTTAAACCTGATATAAAAACATTGTTCGGGGGCAATATGCAGCACCTTCATCTTATCTGTAAAAAAGCCGGTTTTCTCTTTCAGAAACAGCCAAAGTAACCGGTGACGCTCAAGCGACAGGCATTTCGGGCACAATGCATTATGGCGCACCTCTCTGTAGCCGTATGGCAAAAACTTCCTGAAATGCCCGCCACACACCGGACACTCCACGTTGTTGCCCCTGTAAAATACTGCGCCGAACCGCATAAAAATATAGCTGATTCTTATGAGCAGCGGCCTGGGAAGCAGGTTTAATATAAATGGAATGATTCTTTTCATCTTATGCATGAAAGCGGCAAATTTAAAGATATTTTTCACAGTATGCACCAATCAGGCTTAATTATGGCTGGTTAATTAGTTTAAGAATGATTGTTTATCTTATTCTTATGCTATTTGTTATATTTGTGCATATAATTTTCGCGATATGTCGCATGAAGCATTAAAAAAGGAACTTCTGGACGCATTGATAAAAGAAAAGGTTTTCTGGTCATATCAGGTACCGGATTGTAATATTATTACTGACGAGTTACTTATTGAAAATACACTGATACATCTTGATTTAGAGCATCTTGATTTGCTTTTTCAGATTTTTTCCGGCAGAAAAATCAGACAGGTTTGGGAAGATCATATTTTGCAACAGGAACCATATTACCATTCTTTAAATCTTTTTTTAGCATGGTACTACTTTGGAATTGCCAATCCAAGGGAATATATTAAAAATAACCTGAAATAAACCGATGAAAGGATTATCAGACAAGGTTGCTGCGATTATAGATCATGTTTCGAAACTGGAATGTATAAAAGAGTACGTCCTTATTGGAGGTACTGCCATTTCGCTGCAACTGGCAACCAGAATCAGCGAAGATTTGGATTTTTGTAAATGGTCGAAAAATAAAAATGACAAACCAAAAGTGAATTGGCCTGCTATTGAGAAAGAACTATCAGCAATAGGAATTATTCAAAAGATTGATGTATTGGATTTTAATCAGGTTAACTTTCTGTTTAATGATGTTAAAATTTCTTTTTATGCCAATCAGATATACCAAACTCCGGTTAATAATTTGGTGCAGGTTTTAAATAATCTTTATGTAGCTGATATTGAATCATTAGGTGCAATGAAAATAGAACTGATGTTGAGAAGGAGCAATTTCAGGGATTATTATGATATTTATTCAATATTAAAAGAAGGTATATTGCTTAAAGAAATGATTAATAATGCCAGAAAATATTCAAACTACAGGTTGAGCGAAAAAAATATTCTCCAATTTATTTCAAATGGTAATAACTACATCAGAGACAAAAATTTTATACATTTAAATCCAAAATACAGCATCAACGAAAAGGAGATTGAAGAATATATTAAGGCTGTGATAATAAGTGAGTATAAGAAACCTGATTAAAAATTCTGATTTTAATTTTTCAAATGAATCACCAATTACCAATCACCAATCACTAAATTAGCATATCATTAAATCAATAAATCAAATGCGACCTTTCAAAGTTTTAGGCATTCAGCAGATTGCAATAGGTAATGAAGACAAAGCCAGGCTCAGCCGTTTCTGGGTTGACCTTATGGGTCTTACCAAAGTGAGTGATTTTAAAAGCGA
>JAWOHT010000223.1:0-23698 GCA_046485045.1 Bacteroidales bacterium | reverse complement strand
ATGATTTCAAGCAGTTTTTTATACCCTAAAGTGTTTATGCTGGTGGTTTCAAGTTTAAGGTCGGCCAGTACACGTCCGATATAGTGCGTGATGCCCTGGGAGTAGGCTACCATTTTATCGTGTCCGTCGGCCGTCATTATTTCAACCCGCATGTTTTTACTGTTAAAATAGTCTACCCAGGTATCAAACTCGTTATTACCTGACCGGATATCAGACATGACCATGGGGAGTCTTTCGGTGGCATTAAAATAAGAATCGGGGCCATACATGGGATGGGTGGCGATAATACTGCTTTTTTTAGGGAGGTGTTTCTTCATCCACATAACGGGCATTACTTTTACAGAGCAGGTATCGAAATAAACACATTCAGCTTTATGAAAAGGTTTGGTTTGTACCAGCACATCTTCGAGCGATGAAATAGCCACACAATAGAACAGGGCATCGCACTGGTGCAGTGATTCAATATCAACAATTTCTATCCCCTCATTAACCTCTTCAGGTTTCAGCCCTCTTCTGGAATAAGCCTTTACATGAAATTCGGTTTTCAGGATATCTGCCCATAACCTGCCAAAGCGGCCATAGCCATATACCGATGCGACTTTTTTCGACATTTCAGATTGAATTTTAGCTGCAAAAATACAAAAGAATCGCAATTAACAGCAGAAAATAAGCTTACAGCATAAAGTCATAAAAAAAGAGGGCTGAATGCCCTCTTTCCTGTTATTGTCTGTAACGGTTAGTATATCCTTATCTGTCCGGTATTTCTTATTACTACTTCGGGTATATTATCATATACAGTAACCAGCCCCGTGGTCATTACATGTTGTCTTTCGAAATATCGTTCAGGCCATCTGCTCAGTCTTCTGGCAATCCATCCGGGAAGTACTACGCTAAAATCGTGGTAAGGATAATAAGCGCCGAAATAGAGAATGTATTCATCGGTTTTTCCGGTGTAGAAAACCTCGTAAACTTTTCCGTATACATTCATCACCTCGCCATGATAGAAAACCGCATCGTAAGCCGAAATGGTCGGTATCCTGTACCCGTCGGTATATCTCCAGTGGTTTACCATCGGGTAATACCTTGAATACTCGATTCGCATAGAAGGGGTCCAGTATATCTCGAACCGCGCCGGTTCACGGTAGGGATAGTGTCTTGACCTGTAGTAACTGTCTCTCGGCGGGCGTTTATAATGGTGCTGAACAACCCTGGTTTCTCTGTAAACACGCGGGGATTCATATCTTACACCGCTGTTTGAACCATGAGGGGTAGATCTAACAACAGTATGATTGGTTGATCTGTTTTGATGCTGAACCTGTTTCTGGTTAGCTTTATTGTTTATGTTTCTGTTTTCAGAATGATGGTCTGTGTTGCCGCTACCTCTTCTTACAGTAGCAGAACTATTCTGAGGACTTTTATGTGCAGGGTTCTCTGATTGCTTTACAGTTACCTCTCTTCTTCCGGTACCTGTATTACTGTTGCTCCGTGTACTTCCCTGCGTGGCAGTATTGTTCTGACCTGTTGTTACTTGTCTTCTTTCGGTTCCGCTATTTGTATTTGAACTGCTGCTTCGGGTAGTTACTTCTCTTTTTGGAGTGGTGGTACTCTTTTCTTTTTCTTCCCTGGCAGGTGTCGGGCTATTGGCGCTCCTCCTTGAGGTTTGTGTAAATGCAGTTGCTGCCATCAACAACATTGCCAATAAAAATATTGACTTTTTCATGATTTCGTTTTTTTAGTTGTCTTCAATAATAATTTTACAAAAAGCTTGCCAAAAAAATAAATATATATATGTCAAATTCAATCAATAAGTTGCAATATTACGTTTATATTTCAGATGGTATTCAGAGATGGTTACGGAAAAAACGCATTCAGGTTGTATTCTGTAGTTAAAAATGTGTTAAAAATCTTATGTGTTAAGACATTTCATAACTTAAATTGTTTTTAGATAATTACCTTCTTAAAATAAAATTCGAAACATTATTCAGCATTTCTCAAATAAAAATATTCAATAATATTATTTTTGTGTCAGAATTGTAAATAATCATCAAATGCCTTTAAATATTCCCGATAAACTTCCGGCAGTGGGAATTCTGCAGGAAGAGAACATTTTTGTCATGGACGTTACCAGGGCAACGCATCAGGATATTCGTCCTATGCAAATTGTTATTCTTAACCTTATGCCGTTAAAAATAACCACTGAAACACATATTTTAAGATTGCTGTCAAATACTCCCCTTCAGGTAGAAGTCATTTTGCTGCATACCAGGGATCATGTCTCCAGGCATACGCCTATTGAGCATCTTCGGACTTTTTATAAAACTTTTGACGAGATAAAGAACAGAAAGTTCGACGGAATGATCATAACCGGTGCACCCATCGAACACCTCGAATTCGAAGAAGTAGATTACTGGAAAGAACTTCAGGAAATCATGGATTGGGTAAAGACAAATGTTACCTCTACCATGTTTATTTGCTGGGGTGCCCAGGCCGGTTTATATCATTATTATGGTATTCCTAAATACAAGCTGCCTGCAAAAATGTTTGGTGTGTTCAATCATTATATCAAAAACCCGAAAATACCATTGATTCGGGGATTTGATGAAGAATTTCAGGCACCCCATTCCCGACATACAGAAGTCAGGCGAAGTGACATAGAAAAAGTGCCCGAACTTGAAATTGTAGCAGAATCGGATGAAGCCGGCGTATATATGGTAATGACCAATGATGGCAGACAGATATTTGTAACAGGACATTCAGAATATGATCCCTCAACGCTCAAGGTAGAGTATGAGCGTGACCTGAAAAAAGGCTTGCCCATTGAAATTCCTAAAAATTACTATCCAGACGACAATCCTGACCTGACGCCAAAAGTGAGGTGGAAAAGCCATGCCAACCTGTTGTATTACAACTGGCTCAATTACTATCTATACCAGATGACCCCTTATAATATAAACGAAATAAAATAGTTAGATTTCTGAATTATTTATAATATTTTATGTATCTTTGCGTTTCAAAATCCTGAAAGAACTAATGGTCTTTAATTTTATTTCTTTCTCATCTTAAAACTTATCAACAACCCCTTTGTTTTTTTAATTTTTATTTCTTTTTATTTATAATCAATTCCTTAGCTGAAAATATAAGGTTTTTATCAAAGGTTTATTTTGACCAATTAACTTATTTATACAGTATAAGGGCAATGTATGATTTGCATGTAAAATTTTTAATATATTATTTTGAACCAGCAAAAAAAAATGATTTATATGAATTGTTTCACAGAGACTTTTTGTCCGGAATTTAATCCTGCCACTAAAGAACAATTAAATTTTTCGGATGAATTCAATCAGAGAGAATTTTACGATATCAAATATATGGTTTCCTATTCAGCTTCGAACGGAACTGAATTAAGCAGGCCTGAATATGCCGGACAGGTTGTTATGTATGACTGGAGCGATAAAATTTTTCTTATTGCCGAGGATGAAGAAACCAATTACCTTTTTCTGAAAGCAGCCCTTGCAAAAACAAATGCTGCAATAATCTGGGCAAAAAACGGGCAAGAGGCTGTTGATGCTGTAAAACACAATCCCGAAATTGATGTGGTGCTGATGGATATAAAAATGCCTGTAATGAATGGCGTAGATGCAACAAAAATAATCAGGGAACTGAATAAAAATATGGTAGTAATCGCCCAAACAGCCTATATTTCTGAGAAAGACCGGTTGACCTATTTAGATGCCGGATGCAATGATTTTCTGGCCAAACCCATTACACGCGACAGGTTGTTAAGGATGATTGCGCAATATATTTAAATTCTTTATGGCCTTGACGCTGACTACACCCGCCCTTTTGTTTTCAGCAATTTCGCTGCTGCTGTTAGCTTATACCAATCGTTTTCTTGCACTGGCTTCGCTAGTAAGGAACCTGCATACACAATATAAACAAACCCCCGACAGCAGGATTTTTGGACAAATAAAAAACCTTAGAAAAAGACTCTTGCTGATAAGGAACATGCAGGTACTTGGAATCACCAGCCTGCTCTTATGCGTAATGTGCATGTTCCTTATATATATTCAATACACTATGGTCGCAGAATTTATTTTTGGTTTTGCACTGCTGCTGCTTATTACTTCACTGGCGCTGTCTGTTTGGGAGATACAGATTTCTGTAAATGCGCTTAACCTGCACCTGGGCGATATAGAAGATATGGACAGGAAAAAATAATTCCCGTCCATTTTCTTATTATTGGGTTATCGCCGTCAGATTGATTAATTTTGTGTAAATACATTTTACAGGTAATGGTTTAATAATATTTTGTGTTGCTGTTGACCATGGATACAACCCTATTGAAAAAATACAGCCAGTTAAAACAAGCTGTTATCGAAAACAGGAGAAACCCTGATATAGAAAAGCTCGATAAAGCTTTCAGGTATATGGTATCGGCCGTAGGCGATGCAAAAGATATTACCGGCGAGTATGCAGTGGAGTTTGCGCTTAATGTTGGCGCGATTGCTATAAGAGAAATAGGATTGGGGGTAACCTCGCTTATAAGTATATTCCTGCATAAAGCTTCACTGTTTAAACCTCGTGAAGGGGCAGGTTTAGCAAAAGAATACAGCGACTCGGTTGATGTAATTTATCATGGATTGGGAAAGATAAACTACATAGGATACGAAACCAATCCTTCTGATGCGGAAAATCTCCGAAAACTATTGTTGAACCTTGCGAAGGATGTTCGGGTTATACTGATTTGCCTGGCCCGACAGCTTCACATGATGCGTAACATGAAAACCATGTCGCACGAATACCAGGTAAGACTTGCCTCAGACGCATCATACCTGTATGCCCCGCTGGCACACCGGCTGGGGCTTTATATCATCAAGTCTGAAATGGATGACCTTTACCTGAAATATTCCGATCGTAAAACCTACGACCTTATCGCCAGAAAACTGTCTGATACAATGCTCGCCCGTAAACAGTTTATCGAAGACTTTATTGCCCCTATTGATAAAGTGCTTAAGGAGAACAAGTTTGCTTTTGAAATCAAGGGGAGACCAAAATCAATCTTTTCTATCTGGAACAAGATGAAGAAGAAGGAGGTAGGTTTTGAACATATTTACGATCTTTTTGCCATTCGCATCATCCTCAGCAGCGAGCCGAAGAATGAAAAATCTGACTGCTGGAAGGCCTATTCGCTGATAACAGACATTTTTCAGCCTAACCCTTTGCGGTTGCGCGACTGGATTTCAGTGCCGAAAACAAATGGTTACGAATCGCTCCATACCACAGTCATTGGCCCCGGGGGTAGGTGGGTGGAAGTGCAGATACGTACTGTCCGCATGAACGAGATTGCCGAAAAAGGTTTTGCAGCGCATTGGAAATACAAGGGAGATACCAGCGAACACGGTTTGGACGGATGGCTGCTTAAAGTGCGTGAAGTTTTGGAAACTCCACAATCGGATGCAGGTGAATTCATTGACGATTTTAAACTGAGCCTCTATTCAAAAGAGATTTTTGTGTTCACCCCGAAAGGTGACCTTAGAAAATTTCCCGAAGGCGCCACTGTCCTGGATTTTGCATACGATATTCATTCAAATCTCGGATCAATCTGCTCTGGTGCAAAGGTAAACGGAAAAAATGTGCCCATAAGGCATGTTATGAATAATGGCGACAAGGTAGAAATAATTACTTCCAAAAACCAGACTCCCAAGCGCGACTGGCTGAGTTTTGTGGTTACGACAAAAGCCAAGAACAAAATCAGGCAAAAGCTGAATGAAGAGAAAGTAAAAGAAGCTGAACAAGGAAAAGAAATTTTACAGCGCAGGCTTAAAAACTGGAAGATACCTTTTGCCGACGAATTAATCAGATCACTTCTGAAGCATTTCAAACAGAAAAATGCGCAAGACCTGTATTCGCTCATTGCCAATGAAAAAATTGAGATGGGTGAGATCAAAGATTTTATTGCTTTACTCGAAAAACAGACAGGGGAAGCAGTAATTGCAGAAGAGAACAAACCAGTGCCACAGGAACCAAAATACCATGGGGCCGATGATTTTTTGATTATTGACGACAAGGTATCAAACGTAGATTACAAATTAGCCAAATGCTGTAATCCAATATTTGGTGATGATATTTTCGGTTTTGTTACCATCGGTGAAGGAATAAAGATACATCGCACGAATTGTCCAAATGCTTCACGCTTGTTGTCAAAATACGGTTACCGGGTAATCAGGGCCCGCTGGAACAAAAGCGATGGCGTTACTTCTTTTCCAGTAGATATTGCCATTTCGGGCGAAGATGTGCCCGGTCTGCTGAACAGCATTTCAGATGTGATTTCCAAAGAACAGAAAGTAGCCCTGCGCTCCATCGCGATTGACAGCGATAATGGTGTATTTCAGGGTAAGCTTAAACTAATGGTGCTTGACAATAAACATCTCGATTCTTTGATAGCCAGGCTTCATAAAATTAAAGGGATATTTAGCGTTAAACGATATGAAGGTTACAATGATAAGGGAAGACAGTTTTAAATAAATTTTTACTATTTTTGAATAATGGTTTTCAAAAATGAATATTTGTAAAAACATACTTGTAATAATAGCTTTGGCTGGTTTTGTACATTATGCAAACGCACAAACAACCGATCGTTCAGGTATTGACTCGCTTGAAACAGATAAGGATTATTTTCAGGCAGGAGATTTTACAGGTTTAACAAACGATGCAGGACAAAAAAGCCGTAAATTCCCCCTTAAAATGAATTATTATGCAGGTACCGGTTTTTCCTGGTCGGGATTATATGGCGCAGCACAGGGAATGCATGCAGGTGCCGATGGATCGTTTAAAATAAATCAAAGTTTCAGATTGAGTGTTGGTTCATTTGTAAGGTTTTCAAGATATTCAAACATGCCCGGTTTTTCGGCTTCAGAACCTGGTATTTCACAATCTGCCTTTAACCATGCCACAATGGGTTTTTATGCCAAGGGAGACTACCTGCTTACCCCCAGGCTTACACTCACCGGAATTGCTTTCAAAGAGTATTCACCTTATCAGAATAAGAATATTAACCCATTGTTCCTTAATACCAACCGGGAAGGGGTGTCATTTCAACTGAATTACAGGATTAAGGAAAACCTTCACTTTGGCGCCCGGTTTGATTATATTAAGAACGATCATCCATATGCAATTTATCGAAACCGTTCTGTTATTGATAATTATTTCTGGTAAGAGTCGCCATCGATTTGATACTTATTTCATGTTTTGCAAATAATACACCTCATTTCCTTTCCACGGTTTAATGCAGATATCTATATCCCCATCTCCGTCAACATCTCCGCAGACTGCATCAATACTTTCATAACCACTTAATATCTCGTGCTGTATCCAACTGGTTCCCTTTCCGTCGGCATTCTCCCAGATAAAGCAGCGTTTGCGAAGGTCAGAAGTCATAGGTCCGGCGCCTGAAAAAATATCGAGGTCGTTGTCGTTGTCAAAATCTGCCACGCATAGGCTGTGCAGGTCCTGTGTTGTTTCAAAAGCTATATGGTGGGTAAACCAGTTAATTCCCTTACCGTCTTTATTGGAATGCCATGCTAACTTGCATTTTGCGTTGTTTGACATGGCCTGTATGATATCTGTATCGCCATCTTTGTCCATATCAAGCACAAACACCCTTGATGAATTCGCAAACTTTCCAAGGCTCTCAACATAGCTTATGGTACGGTGAATAACCCATTTGCTGCCATCTCCGTTCAGGTTTTCATACCAAACATTCGACCGGACAATATCGTTGTCCCCATCATTGTCCATATCGGCAATTCCATAAGGTGCAATACCGCCGGTAACTCCATCGCCAATTCTCACCTTTTTCCATTTTTTCTTTGGCGCAGCAGAATAATTATACCAAAAGAGGCCTTCCTGCTGGCTCATGGCAACAATGTCTTGTATGCCGTCTCCGTTAATGTCGCCGGCAATCATATCGTAGGCATAAATGGCGCCGTTTTCATATCTTTCAAACGGCTTTTTCGGATCACCGGTATTTCGGTACCATGTTCCTCCGGCAACATGGTCGAGCCAACCGTCGCCGTCAATATCAATGGTAATGCCGCCTTTATCGGTAAGGCAATGGTCACCGATGAGATGCCTTACCCATTTGTCGGCTGCCTGATACTCAAACCACCATACCGAACCACCACTCGAACCAACAACAAGATCGAGGTCGCCGTCTTTATCCATATCTACCAGCGAGGACTGGCCCAGTAGTTCTTCTTCGGTTTCACCTATTTTGAATAATTTAAATTCGGGTATCTGCGCATTGCAATAAGAGTATACCAGAACCAATAAAAGCAGAGATACGTATTGTTTCATTTTTTGTAGTATTAAATTTTCTTTACGTTTATTGCTTTTAAAAGATACAAAAAATCATTATAACTACAAAGTATTGAATATTACCTTGCCGTAAAGTCAAAATAACAGGTAAGTTCTTTTGGGCGCTTTCTGCCGTAGTCGTAATACATGTTGAGCTTGCCCGAGGGCCCCATGTTTTCAGGTTTTTGCGATTTGGTTCCAATAGGCGGTATGCCGTGCATGAGCGAGATATCGCCCGATGGAAAGGGTGGGGCAGTGTTAGCGGCACCTTTCGGTGTAACGGGTGTAAAAAGCCTGAGGAAAATGTCCTCTGTGGCAGAAACTATCCTGAAAGGCTGTTCACTGGTCAATATTTCAGCGTAGTAAAAGCGGGAGTGGTAACCCTTAAATTCGGGATAAATAAATTCTTTTTCCCCGGTGATGGTATTGTTATAATCTTTCTCCCAGACTCCAAGGGTATTTCCCTGCATGCGGTTTTTCCAGGTGCGATAAGGGCCGTCACCCAGCCATCTTACACCAGTGACAATATTCTCGGGAAATGAAAAACTAATGCCCATCATGGCGCTCTCATAAGCAGCAGGGCAGTATTTCACATCAAGTTTTATCCAACCCGATGGGTACACAGTCCATACAAGATCATTGAAGTGACTGTTTTTACCAAATGTATAACGAATTTCTAAGTTTTCTTCAATAAAACTGTATTCCAGCGATTTAAATCCATTATAGCCATCGCATAGTACCGGGCCGTTGCGAAACGGGATGATGCCTTTTTCATTTTCAATTCCCTGAAGCAACCCGGTATTTTTGCTGAATGAAAACCTGATGTTGTTTGAGGCAACAATTAACAATGAATCCTGCTCTGTTACAGATATTTTTTTAGAGCCACCGGTAGAAATCATTCTTTGAGCCACTTCACCTGGCCTTTGAATCGGCCAGCTCCATGTATATATTTCCCTGCCATGCGGATCATTTGCGGTAAGGTATAGAATATCAGCAGATGTCCAGTTTTCCGGCAATATCAGTTTTAATAAGTCCTTTTCACCGGGAGCGATATCGGGTGGTTCAACCGCAATGGGTTTGTCAGTGGTTTTTTCACCATGTATGGGGTCAGCAATCCTGCATAGTTGATAAGTAAAACTGCATTCCTTTAAATTGGTGAAGAAAAAACGGTTTTCAATGGTCAAACGTCCATCAAATGCTGCGGTAATCTCTTTCGGCTCGAAATATACCGGCGACCATACCTCTTTCACAGTGAAAAAACTGCCTTCTTTTTCACGATATGGACCCAGGATACCATCAGGGGCATGGTTTCCGTCAGAATCAAGAACCCCCTCTTTATCGGTTCTTACAACAGCTTCATCAGAATAGACCCATAGAAACCCGCCGGCTGAAAGGGGGTTCTTCCACATAAGTTCCCAGTAATCACTGAGCCCGGCACCATGACCTCCATCATAAAGACCGTGCAGGAATTCGGTAGGAAAAAACACCTCATGTCCCTGAAAATGGGCGCCGTTGCCATAATTATAATTAATATAGTGCTGGGTGTCCATTCCCCTGAAAGTCTCCCATGCATGAATTACAGGTCGTCTCTGAATGTCGAGGCTGTCGTATAGCGGCAGAAGGCTGTGGTTGTGGCCTCCCTCGTTCCCGTTGACCCACATTACGATTGATGGGTAGTTCATATTGCTGAACAGCATTTCTTTTACCAGTTTTGTGCCAGCTTCGGTGTCGTAGGCATCGTGCCAGCCGCCAAGTTCGTCAAGCACCATCAACCCCAGCGAATCGCAGACATCGTAAAAGTGGGCATCGGCAGGATAGTGTGAGTTGCGTACAACATTCATGTTCATGTCTTTCATCAGGTTCACATCTGCAATGCTCAGGTCTTTGTTTAAGGTACGCGCCGATGACGGCCAGAAAGAGTGCCTGCAGATACCCCTGAATTTTATTTTTTGCCCGTTTAAATATAAACCGTCGCGCTCACGCAGTTCCACAGTCCTGAAACCGAAACGTTCTGTTTTGGTATGGATTACTTTTCCTTTTTGAAGGAGTTTGAATTCTACTTTATAGAGGTTTGGAAATTCGGGCGACCATTGTTTGGGATGATCAAAATGGCCGGGAAGATTTACTACAGAGGTATTCTTACCCAGTTTTAGACGTATTATATCACCGGTTTTTTCATCTTTCATGGTGTAAACCTGCGCTGTTATTTCATCGGCCCCGTTGATATTTTCAAGAATAGCCATGGCACTAAAGTTACCTTCATGCCCGGCATTAATAGCAGTAAGGCTTATATGCTGTTGCGGCACTGCTTCAAGATACACCGGTCTGAAAATGCCTCCAAATATCCAGTAGTCTGCAAATCTTTCTGCCCGGTTTACCGAATAATTCGAAGAGTGTTTGTCTACTTTTACCTCAAGCAGGTTGGATTTATTAATATCAATCAGACGCGTAATGTCGTAATCAAAACGGTAGAAGGCCCCCTGGTGGACAGGCCCTGCTTTTTTGCCGTTGATTTTAACTTCTGTATCTGTCATTGAACCTTCAAAGACTATTTTAATGATTTTATTTCTCCATTCGGCAGGCACCTGGAACCGGTATCTGTAGAAGCCGCTTTCTTTTCCCCTTGCAGTGTCTTTTGCATGACCGTAATCGTATTTTCCGAACCCCTGTGTTTCCCAGTTAGATGGTACCTGTATGGTAGTCCATTTACCTGCGTTCCGGCCAGCCGAGCAGTAAAACTCCCACGCTACAGTATGGTCGCTGCCAGTGCCTGAAAGGAAAAGCCTTTGTGTTTCCTGAGCGCTTAAGAGGCTGTATATTAATGTCAAAAAAAATACATGAAATGTTTTGAAAAAGTGTGTTTTCATCTTACATATTTTTTATGGTTCGCAAAAAAAAAACCGGAATCAATCTTAATTGAAAAATTAATTCAGAAACTATTTGCAAATCTAAGAGAAGAAAATTAATATTGCAATAAAAACGTTTACAATAATTAATCCAGCAACATCCTGCTAACAACCTAATAAACAATGTTATGGCTAATGGAAACGATTACAAGGCAGTAAGCCTTTTTGAGGTTGCCGAAAAGGCAGGGGTTTCAAGTGCCACTGTATCAAGGGTTATAAACAATAGTCCAAATGTCAACCCCGAAACCCGGTTAAGGGTGCAGCAGGTTATAAAAGAACTAAAATACACACCCAACAGGGTTGCAAAGAGGCTAAGAAACAGAAACGCATCAAACAACCTGCTGGGGGTGCTTATCCCCGATATCCAGAATCCGTTTTATGTAGAAGTGCTGCGCGGAATTGAAGATGTGGCCTATGAAAACAAATACGCGCTCATTGTATGTAATTTCTCCCAGGATGAAAAAAAGGAAATGCTTTACCTTGATATTCTTATATCCGAATCGGTAGACGGGCTTATCGCGGCACCCACCCACGAAAACGACCAGAAGGTAATACACATTGTAAAAAGCGGCCTGCCGATTGTTTGTGTTGACAGGGGGCTTTTGGGAGTGGATGTTGACCTTGTGGTTGTAGAGAACCGTAACGGGGCTTATTCGGCTGTTGATTACCTGGCAAAGAAGGGCTATAAAAGAATTGCCTTTATCTCCGGACTACCACAGTTGCCTTCAAGCAGACAACGTGAGTCGGGATATAAAGATGCGCTTGTTGATAACGGGTTAGCTTTCGATCCCTCTCTCGTAAAATATGGTGATTCACGTCACGAAAGCGGGGTTAGGCTTTCTGAAGAGCTTTTGAATCTTGAAACCCCGGCTGACGCGATTTTTACTGGTAATAACCTCATTACCCTTGGCGCCTTAGAGACAATCCATAAAAGGGGATTAAAGATACCCGATGAGGTAGCCATTGTTGGTTTTGACGATATGTACTGGTCTATTTCACTTAACCCGCCGCTTACAGCAGTAAGACAGCCGGCCTACGAAATTGGCAAACGGGCAGCCGAACTTCTTATTCAGAGAATTACCGATCCGTCCCGGCCTACTGTAAGCATGACGCTTAAAACAGAATTGATGATCAGAAGCTCATGCTGATCATCATAATGAATTTAATAGATGGAGAAGATAATTTTCAATAATCCGCGCAGGTTAGTTATCGGAGAGAACAGCCTGGATCAGTTTACTGCCGATTTTTTATCTGCAGGTTTCAGCCGTTTGTTTATCCTGCTTATACCCCCGGTAATTGACAAATTGCAGCCTGTATTATCAGCATTCTCGCAGAATGGCATTGAAGTTAAAACATATGCATACCTTAAAGAAGAGCCTTCGTTTGATGATTTTAATGAAATATTGAATATTGTACAGGAATTTAAGGCCGACAGTATAGCCGGCATTGGAGGGGGGAGTGTTCTGGATGTGGCCAAACTTCTTGCAGCCATGCTCTATTCGCCAATGCAGGTGGAGCGTGTTGTGGGAATTGGCCTGATTACCGGCAGAAAGACCTTTCTCGCCTGTATCCCTACCACTGCGGGTACAGGAAGCGAAGTATCTCCGAATTCTATTCTGCTCGACAAAAGAGAAAACCTTAAAAAAGCCATAATCAGCCCATTTCTGGTTCCCGACATTGTATATATTGATCCTCTGTTGACAGTGAGCCTGCCGCCATCTGCCACTGCTTTTACAGGCATTGATGCCCTTACACATTGTATCGAGGCTTATGCCAACCACTTTGCGCACCCGGTTACCGACAACCTCGCGCTGGAGGGTATCAGATTAATCTGCGCCAATCTTGTTAAAGCAGTGGAGAATGGTAATGACAAAGAGGCACGTTCAAATCTTGCACTTGCAAGTATGTATGGCGGAATGTGCCTTGGCCCTGTAAACACGGCAGCTGTGCATGCACTGGCCTATCCGCTGGGCAGTATCTTTAAGGTGGCACATGGTCTGTCGAATGCACTTCTTTTGCCTTATGTAATGGAATACAACCTGTCGGCTGCCGCCTCAAGATATGCCGATATTGCCAGATCAGCCGGGTCGGAAATCAAAGGTACTGATATGGAAGTTGCACTCAATGGTATTTATATTATTAAAGAAATTATCAAACGATGCGGTTTACCATTGCGACTGTCAGATATAGGCATTACTGAAAATGCTGTTGAAACAATGGCCGAATCTGCATTTTCTGTTCAACGTTTGTTAAAAAACAATGTGAAAGTGTTGACCCTACAGGATATTAAGGATATTTATTCTAAAGCACTTTGATGAAATGATGAGAAAATCTGAGAAAAAATTCAATGGTGTAATAGTACCAATGGTTACCCCGCTTACCGCGGACGATAGAATTGATACCGATGCTGTTGCTGCCATCATGCAGAAATTATATGAAGCCGGAGCCAACCCTTTTGTGCTTGGTACAACAGGTGAATCTGTTTCTGTTCCGGCTTCCGGTAAATTACAGCTTGTTGATGCGGTAATGGATCAGAAGATGAGCGGTATGACCGTTTATGCGGGAATATCCGGTACTTGTCTGCAGGAATCTGTGATGCAGGCTCAATTGTTTGCTGAAAGAGGGGTTGATGCAGTTGTAGCCCATCTGCCTTTTTATTTCCCCCTTTCACCTGAACATATTTTGAAGTATTTTCTTCAGCTGGCAGACCTTGTCCCTGTGCCGCTAATTATTTATAATAATCCCATCACCGTAAAACAGTCTGTTCCCATTGATGTAGCCGAGCAGTTAAGTTACCATTCCAATATAGCAGGACTGAAAGACTCTGAAAGGGGCCTTGAAAGGCTTGACTTATCTTTGAAATTATGGAAATCAAGGCCTGATTTTTCGTTTCTTGTCGGTTGGAGCACGCAGTCGGCCTATTCGGTACTGAACGGTTCAGACGGAATAGTGCCCAGCAGCGGCAATTTTATGCCTAAGCTTTATCAGAATATTTATGATTCTGCATTGCAGGGCGACAGTACAAACGCCTTTGAATACCAGGAAAAAGCCGATCGAATATCTGATATTTATTTAAAGGACAAAAATATAAGCCATTCAATTCCTGCTTTAAAATACTTAATGTCGCTTTATGGCCTGTGCCAGCCATGTGTTTTTTCTCCACTTGCTGAACCCGACCAAAGAACAAAAAGCGCAATCAGGGAACAGGCTGGGGCCATTACGGGGTTGAATGATATTTAAGAATTACAATGATGAACCCGGAGAAGAAATATAAACCGTTGCTTGCAGTGACTATGGGCGATCCTGCCGGGATAGGCCCGGAAATTGCCCTCAAAACAATCCCCGCCCAGAGAATAAGAGAAATCTGCAGACCGGTGCTCATTGGTAATTATGAAATTATCAGAAGAACAGAAGATATGCTTAAATCCGGTACCAGGCTAAGCGTGATTGAAAGAGTTAACGAAGCGGATTTCCAGCATAACATTGTCAATATTATTGACGTGTCTTCACCTGATGTTCATAAAATCGGGTATGGCGAAATTTCAGCAGCAGCAGGGGACATTGCCTTTAGGGTAGTAACAACAGCTATTGACCTTGCCCTTGACGGACAGGTAGACGGGACGGTCACCGGGCCTATTAATAAGGAAGCCATAAACCTTGCCGGTCATCATTTTTCCGGCCATACCGAGATTTATGCGCATTTCACCCAAAGCACAAAACCCGCCATGCTGCTTGCAGATGAAAACCTTCGTGTAATTCATGTTACCACCCATGTGTCGCTAAAACAGGCATGCGACCTGGTAATAATGGAAAGGGTGCTTGATGTGATCAAACTTGCCCACCATGAACTTAAAAATCTGGGGATTGACCATCCCAGGATTGGGGTTGCAGGGTTAAATCCCCATGCGGGCGATGGCGGACTGTTTGGAGATGAAGAAATAAGAGAGATCATTCCTGCCATTGAAAAAGCGCGTGAACAGGGTATTCTGGCCGATGGTCCTGTGCCGCCCGACACACTCTTTGCTATGGCGCGCGGCGGAAAATACGATGTATGTGTTGCAATGTACCACGATCAGGGGCATATACCCTTTAAGCTGCTGGGATTCGATTGGGATGAGAAAAACAAGAACATGAAAAGTGTGAAAGGTGTGAATGTTACCCTGGGGTTACCCATTATACGTACTTCGGTAGACCATGGCACAGCTTTTGAAATTGCAGGTAAAGGGGTTGCAAGCCCCGGGGCATTGATGAATGCAATTGAGTACGCAGTAACTCTTTGTAATAATAAGATAAACAAAAAAACATTTTGAATCATTGAATCATTGAAACTTTGAACTTTGAACTTTGAACTTGCAACTTTTAACTTTTAACTTCTAACTTGCAACTTGTAACTATATTATGATAGCTGTTATTGCAGATGATTTTACCGGAGCGGCTGAGATTGGCGGAATAGGTCTTCGTCACGGGCTTAAGGTTGTTATTGAAACCAAATCAATTCAGCGCTGTGATGCCGATCTATTGGTATTTGCCACCGATACCCGCTCTTTGGCTCCAGACCATGCTTCGGAGGTTATGCGTGAAATAACCGGCAAAATTCTCAATTTGAAACCTTCACTTATTTATAAAAAGCTTGATTCGGTGCTGCGGGGAAATATTTCAGCCGAATTACTTGCCCAGATGCAGGTTGCCGGTAAACAACGAGCTGTTATTGTAGCGGCCAATCCGGCGCTTAAACGCATCATACGCGATGGTATTTATTACATTGATGGTGTTCCGCTTGAAGAAACCAATTTTTCCAAAGACCCGGAATATCCCGTTATTTCTTCTTCTGTTAGTGAAATTATCGGAGGAAGTAACCTTTTTACCTGTATTTCTCCCGACAGCAGTTTACCCGATGAGGGATTGATACTTGGCGATGTTACCGAACTTGATGACCTCAAAAAATGGGCATTACAAATTGATGAATCAACGTTCCCAGCCGGGGCATCAGGTTTTTTCGACGCACTGCTTACCAACAGGGAGATCACCGGGAATGAAAATTATTCCTGCGCGAAAGATTTCGGAAATAATATACTGTACATACTTGGCAGCACCTATCCGAAGAGCGAACATCAGCTTAGTACCATCGAGTCGAGCGGATATCTTTTATCTGATATGCCCCGGGAAATATACTTCAATAAAGATTTTAACCCTTCTGTTCTGGACCATTGGGCTGATGAAATTGTGCATGGGCTCAGTAATAAAAGAAAAGTGGTAGTATCAGTAACCCATTTTTCAAATGCAGAACCGTTGCTTTCAGAAAGAATTAAAGAAAATCTGGGCGTGTTGGTAAAAAAGGTTTTTAGGAAGATTGATTTAAATGAACTGATTATTGAAGGAGGAAGCACCACTTCAGTAATACTTAACCATTTAAATATAAATAAATTGTACCCCGTTCAGGAACTTGATACCGGAGTTATAAGAATGAAAACAGATGAAAGCAGGGGTACCTATATTACCACAAAACCGGGAAGTTATACATGGCCGGGTATTCTATGGATGAAAAACGATAAATAGCAAAACAGGTATAAATACACTTGAAATAATACGCTCATGTTTGGATTAAAAATACATATTGTTGATTTAATCATTATCGCAGTTTCATTGATTGTCCCTTTTTATATAAGCCTCAAACTGTCGGGAAAACAAAATAACCTGAATAAATACTTTACGGCAGGGGGGAAATTACCATCCTGGGCCATTGGAATTTCGATTCTTGCCACGCTTATCAGCAGTGTCACTTTTCTTGCTTATCCGGGTGAAGGGTTTTCATCTAACTGGATTTTGCTCGTGCAGGGATTAATGGTACCTGTAACACTCATATTTTTCGTCGGATTCGTGGTGCCGTTGTACCGTAAAGCCATTAAATTAAGTGCATACGAATATTTTGAGAAACGTTTCGGGTTTTTTGCAAGGATATATGGTTCACTTGGTTTTTTTCTGGCCCATTTTTCAAAAATGGGTACAGTGTTTTTTCTCATAGCCCTGGCTTTCTCAAAAATGGCAGGGTTTAATACATCCGAAATGATATGGATAATAGGAATTACCGTGATATTTATTACCCTCCTCGGAGGTATCGAAGCTGTAGTATGGCTCGATGTTTTCCAGGGATTCTTACTTGTTGGCGGAGGCATCACCACCCTGGCAATTATTATAGCATCAACCAACGGTGGCTTAGGATCTATCTGGAAGATTGCCGTTGAAAACGGTAAGACAGGTTTTGGACCCTACGATATAAGCTTTACAAAGCTTACCTTCCTGGTCATGGTACTTAATGGTATATTCTATGCCATACAAAAATACGGAACCGATCAAACCATTGTACAGCGGTATCTTACTGCAAAATCAGATAAAGCTGCTGTAAGGGCATCTCTTATGGGCGTGATTTTAAGTGTTCCGGTATGGGCGTTGTTTATGTTTATCGGAACCGCCCTGTTTGCTTATTACCAGGTAAATCTTGCAGACCTGCCAGCCGATATTAAACCCGATGCAGTCTTTCCCCATTTTATAATGACAAAACTGCCGGTAGGGGTAGTCGGACTTGTTTTGGCCGCCTTGCTTGCAGCGGCTATTTCAAGCCTCGACTCAGACCTTAATTGCCTGTCTGCTATCTGTGTAGAGGATTATTATGTGAGGTTTAAACCCGGCAGCACCGAGAAACAGCGTATGTTTGTCAGTCGTTTGATCGTAGTGCTGGCAGGTCTGGCCTCTATTATAATAGCTTTGTATTATACCAGGATAGGAGGAGAAGGTATACTGGGAATTATTTTTGTCTTATACTCTATTTTTTCGGGTGGAATCGCCGGCATGTTCCTGCTTGGTATTTTCACCAAAAGGGCCAATAAGCAGGGTTTATATGTTGGCATTGCAGCCAGCGTTTTGTTTACAGCATACGCTGTGCTTACTTCAACAAAATTCGATATCGGGGGTGCAAAAACAATAATACTTGATTTGGGAAGGTACAATTTTACACACAATAAGATGATGCTGGGAGTGTATAGCCATATTGTATTGTTTATTACAGGATATATTGCCAGCCTGTTTTTCAAAAATTCTAAGAATATTGATGAACTGACCTATACAGGCTGGAAAAAAAAATTAACCACTAATTACGAATCATATTAAGACAACAAAAAACGGCTTTAACCATGAGAAGAATTTTACTGATATATGCTCTGATAACCTTTGCGGCAGGGCAGATGTTTGCACAAATAAGGGTAACAGGGCAGGTTACAAATAAAACCGGAGAAACCTTACCGGGTGTAAATGTGGTGATTAAAGGAACCACTCAGGGTGCGATTACCGATATTGATGGCAGGTATACGGTCGAAAATATTCCCAACAACGGGATACTTCTATTTTCATTTGTTGGAATGGAAGTGAAGGAGATAATTGTGGGCACTCAGACAACCATTAATGTTGTTATGACAGAAGAAGCAACATCGCTTGATGAAGTGGTGGTTGTAGGGTATGGTACCGTAAAAAGGGCCAATCTTGCTGGTGCCGTGACGGATATCAATGCGCAGAAATTGCAGGACATACCTGTGGTAAATTTATCGGCGGCGCTCGAAGGAAGGTTATCAGGGGTAAGAATAACAATTCCTTCCGGTAAACCCGGCGCTGCAAACAAATTTCAGATTAGGGAGGCATCTACAAAAAAGGTGGCTGAAGAACCTTTATATGTGATAGATGGCATTATAAGAGATAAGGGTGCTTTTGATCTGCTTGACCCAAGCGAGGTTGAAGGTATATCAATACTGAAAGATGCATCGGCAGCAGTATACGGTGCGGCAGCAGCAGGTGGTGTAGTGCTTGTAACTACCAAAAAAGGGAAAGAGGGTAAAATAAAAATTAATTATACCAGTAGTTACGGTATTACAGAAGCCATAAACACAACCGAAATGCTGTCGGCATACGATCATGCAAAAATGCTTAATGATGGTTATGATATTCTTAAAATCAAACCAAGTGAAGACAGGTATTTTACCGAAGATGAACTCCTCTATTTCAGGGATTCATTACCTAACGGAGGATACAACTGGCTGGACGGGGCGTGGCGTAATTCCATGGTAATACGCCACAGTTTGAATTTTAGCGGTGGTGATGAAAAGACCGCATATTTTATTGGCGGAAGCTATATTCATGAAACAGGCAATCTTAAAGATCTTTTTGTTAAAAAATACAGTTTCCGGAGCAGTATCCAGACAGAATTATTTAAAGGCCTTATGGCTTCGGTGGAGCTAAGTATCTCCAATAAACATACTCAAACACCTATTAACTCTCAAGATAAGGAGGACGATATAATGGAAGAAACCTTCAGGGCATTGCTTCAGAATCCAAAGTTTGTTCCTCCTACAATCAACGGGTATCCGGTGAAACAAGAAGATTTGATTGACAACAATCCCTATGCCATATGGCAGAATAACAATTATAGCAAAGACTGGTTTAACGGATATACTGCCACTGCCGCGCTAAACTATAAGCTACCTTTTATTAACGGTTTGTCAGCGCGGTTACAATTAAGCCAGACAAAGGGAAGTGAATACGGTAAAAGTTATAAAACCCAGCCAAAGGGCTATTATTTTGTAACTACAGGAGGACACAGCCATATCATAAGGCCCGATGCCCCTATGGAGATTGATCCACTTACCAACCTGCCCATGATGAAACTTTTTGACGGTAAAGACGCATTATCTGAATCCACCGAGAGGTCTGCATCTTTTCAGGTGAATATAAATGTTTCATATAACCTTACCTTTAATAAGCATGAAATCAATGCGCTTGCAGTATGCGAATTCAGCGAAACAGAATCAAACCGCGTTGGCTGGAGAAGAGAAGGCCAGCAACTTATTGAAAATTATGACATGGAATGGGCGTTTCTGATAAAGGATTTCATGTTGTCGCCAAACAGGGATGAAAATGGGGCAATTGGCTACATTGGCAGGTTGAATTACAATTTTGCCTCTAAATATATTGCAGAATTTGCATGCCGTTATGAATCCTCCACCAGATTTTCTCCAGAAAATCAATGGGGATTCTTCCCTTCTCTTTTAATCGGGTGGGTTGTATCAGAAGAAATTTTTTTTAAAAAGGCCCTTCCTGTTGTCAATTTTTTAAAATTCAGGGGTTCGGCCGGTATTATGGGAAACGATAATTTTAAGAGTTTTATGTACCTGTTGAGATACAAACCCCGGGAACCATATGTATTATTCGGTAATCAACCCGTAAATACCTTAAGTGCAGAAAATGGCGGCGTGGTAAATGATAAGCTGAAATGGCAAACCTCTTACAGTTATAATGCAGGGGTTGATATGCGCTATTTTCAGAGTGTTGTCAATTTCAGTTTTGACGCTTTTTATGAATTAACCGAAAATATGCTTGACCCCATCGGGACAAAACTGCCAACAACAGCAGGCATTGCCCATAATAACAAAGTGGTGTTTAATTATGGCAGGGCCCATTCATACGGATATGAAATAGAACTGGGAATTAATAAAAAGCTTGCGCACACCTTAGAATTAGGAATTAACAGTAATTTATCGTGGGCAGAAGTAAGGTATTTAAAGGTTGCCCAGTCAATTAGCGCAGAAGGTAAGTGGTATGATGAGCTGAAAACCTTTCCTGATAACCAGCCCGGCGCAATTTGTACCGGCATTATCCGCACCCAGGAAGAGGTAGACAATATTCTGATGGACAATCCCAATTATTCAAATAATGGGAAATCCATTGAACCGGGTATGTTAAACCATAATGATTTAAGGGGGACAGACGGATCGGAGGGGCCAAACGGAAGTTTCAGGAATGACATGGGTGAAGACCGAACAATAATTGCAGAACATTCCTCTCCTACTAACAATTACGGTATTAGTATGAATATCGGATGGAAAGGTATCAGGCTTGATATGACATTTAACGGGAAGTTCGGGCACATGGCAATTTATGATAAGGAAGCAATTAAATTGCCAACCTACAAAGCAAATGTGCCGGCCTTCTGGAAAGATTACTGGACACCAGAGAATCCGGATGCAACTTTACCAAGAGCGCAAAATTTTACCATGGAAGAACAAAATTCTACCTTCTGGATGAGAAACGGCCATACCCTGAGGCTTACAGATTTTAGCTTTTCTTATACTTTGCCTTCTGTATGGAGCAGTAAGTTAAAGATTTCTTTTTTAAGGGTTTTCTTTAACACCAAGTATTTATGGACCATCATCAATCCATACGACTATAAGGATGCCAGCCTGTCTAACTATAACGGATATCCAATGACAAGGACATATAATTTTGGGATTAATATAAATATGTAACCAAGGCTTAAATTATTTATTATGAAATTTATTGATTATATATCTTTCAAAAACAGCTTAACAACTGTCTTTGTATTTATTATAATAACTTTTGCTGCATGCGATGTGTTGGAAAAAGAACCATTGGATTCTCTGTATCAGGAAGAAATATGGCGTGAAACTGGTTTCATCAATATGTACCTGAATGATATTTACCTTGACCTATTGCCCAAATTTGGAGCTGCCGAAAACGAAGGATTATCGGATGAAACGGCCTATATCTTCGACTATTCGCCCGAGCTGGTTAGAAAACTAATCTATGGCGAACTGATAAAGGACGATGTTAATTATCTGGGCCGTGATTTTTATGCCAAAATTGCCAAAATCAACAGGTTATTCAAAGATATTGAAACAAGTAAAATTGAAATTGGCGATAAACAAATTATAAAAGCGCAGGCATACTTCCTAAGGGCCTATGCTTATTGGGAGCAGGTTAAACTTCAGGGAGGGATCCCGATGGTAATGGAAAAATTGGAACCTGTAATAAACGGAGAGCTTCAGGTTGAGGCACTTTATCTTGAACGGAATAAAACGGGTGAATGTATTAATTTGATAATACAGGATCTTGACACAGCCTTTAAATATCTGCCGGCAGTATGGGAAAAACCCGATGTTAATTATGGGAGGATAACGAGAGGCGCAGCTTTGGCATTGAAAGGAAGAATTTTGCTGTTTTGGGCAAGTCCGCAGTTTAACCCGTATAATAAGGTTGAAAGATGGCAAAGGGCATACGAGGCCAACAAGACCGCGCTTGAGATTCTGGAGCAGGACGGTTATGGCCTGAACCCCAGTTTTATAGAGCTTTTTCATGATTGTAACGAAAGGACAAAAGAAGCCATATTTGTAAGGGTTTATAATACAACCGCTTTTTCCCATAATTACGACGCAAAAGCCCGTCCGGCTTTGGCAGGGGTTGGCGGTCAGGGATTTACAAATAACCCTACATGGGAAATGGTTCAGGCATTTCCTATGTCAGACGGTTTTCCCATTGGCGATAACACAGGTTCTTATACATACGATACCAGTTTGTATTGGAAAAACAGAGATCCCCGTTTTGAATATACCATTGCTTACAATGGGGGAATATGGCCTTTATCAGGCATTGAAAATTATAAGATATGGACTTATTATATTCTGGCTGACAAGAGTAATGATTATATCATTCCAAATAATAACAAACTTAAAAACCATAATTCAAAAACAGGTTTTTTCTGTAAAAAATTTATTAATCCTAAATTAGAGGTCAAAAGTCTCTCTACCGTTGGAACCGACTGGATGGAAATAAGATTTGCTGAAGTTTTGTTAAATTTTGCCGAATGTGCCAATGAAGTCGGCGGCAAATCAGTTGAAGCAAGAGAAGCGCTCAACAGGATAAGGAATGAAAGAACAGACGTTAAAGCAGGTATGGGCTATATAGACAAGCATTTGAATGACAAGGTAATTATGAGAGAAATAATAATGACAGAACGTCAGATTGAACTGGCCTTTGAAAATAAAAGGTACTTTGATCTCCGGCGACGGAATATGTTTTCTGAAGACCTTGGTCCGAATATAAAAAAACTTAACAATACCACCCGTTCGGAGTACAGGATAATATTAAACGAAATAAGTACAACCGCTTTTGAGATGGCTTTGATCCGGGACGGTCTCGATTTTAATAATATCAGGCAATATAACAATAGTTTTGTACGACGTTACCCTTATAATCTTGATACATATTCGCCAATTAACTACCCACAACCCAAATATAATTTTCTGCCCATTCAAAGAGATAACATCGAAAAGAACCCGAATTTCAAACAGACTATATATTGGGAGGGTAGTTTTGACCCTTTGGCAGAATAATAATAAAAACAAAAGATACCTATGAAAAATCTTGTCGCAATTTCTTTTATACTGATATATTTCTTAACTTCCTGTTCGAAAGAAGATGAAATCAGCCTTGAAAACCATCCTGAGTTAATTGGCCAGATGATTGAAATACCGGCAGGCCAATTTATCCGGGGAAGTGAAGCAGGATTGAGTATTGAACGTCCGCGGGATACAATTACT
>JAWOHT010000117.1:0-10286 GCA_046485045.1 Bacteroidales bacterium | reverse complement strand
GAATATCGGGGAATGGATATTCCATACATTTGTCAGGACAGTATGGTCCGGCAGGTGGTATTGCTGTCATTGCAAAACCAAAGGTTACTATGGTCAGAATTGATAAAATGAAGGAGGAATAATATCCGAAAGTCAAATAACTTTTTTGTGAATCTTTAGTTTCCATATTTTGTCTTCGTTTTTTTAATACGGTACAAACATCGGAATAAAAGATGCGTCAATCGTTCGAAAAGGTAGGCTCGAACCTGTTTCTTATAAAAAATCAACTATAAGTGTTACTTATGTGATCACTACTTCTTTTTTAAATACTCAGAAGGACTGGTCCCCATTTCTCTTTTAAAAAAGGTATTGAATGTTGTTTTGGAATTAAAGCCACTCTCGTAGGCTAAGCCAAGCAGTGATAAATTCGTAAACTTTGCATTTTTTGCTATTTCTAAAAAATGGTTTAAACGGAAAGTGTTCATGTATTCAAAAAAGTTCTTCTTTTCATATTCATTTAAGTATTGCGACAATTGGTTTGGAGTGATATTTATTTGTTCGGATAATTGAGCTAAACTAAGTGTAGGGTTCAAAAACGGAAGTTCTTTCTGCATAAGTGATCGAAGTGCCACTTTTATGGTTTCGACCATTTCTTTTGACAATGCCGATTTTTTGTATTTTTTTGAATCATTTTCAAATAAATTTTTGCTAACAGGTACCGAAATCTTTTTTATAACAATCTCAAAACGGCTGTTCCCCCGCAAATCGTCCCAATTGCAGTCGATATGGATAAACAGAAATGGTGTCGCCCCCAATGTCATACCCTTTTCCAGATAATCGAGCGCCCTATCGGCCTGTCCTAATTTTAAAAACATTATGGCTATATAATAAATAAAGGGGGAAACAACTGTTGAACTGCTAATTTCTGTCTCAATGCTTTTTATCAATTGAAAGGTTTCGTCCATTTTCCCGGAATATGCATTACAAATACCTTTCAGGAGAGGAATAATCGTAGCAAAGGCAGGATTGTTCTCTAAATCATCAATCAATGCCCATACTTCACCGAACCTTCCAAGCTCACATAACGATTCGGTTTTAGTAAAATACGATGCATGCCAATAAGGCGCTAAATCAATGTTCTGGTCTAAATACCTTAATGCTTTGGCATTCTCTCCAATCAGATGATAAAGCAAGCCAATGCAATAATTGATATTTTCGCCATAAGGATTTAACCTTTCCGCCTGAAAATACGAATCAAAGGCTTCTTCAACTTTACCGATGGCAGCTTGGGCCATACCTTTGTCAATTAATCCAATGGAAGAACTTGGTTTTAGTTCCAGCGCCTTATTGATGTTTTGCAAGGCTAAAAGAGGCTTCCATTCAATCCAAAAGTTTCTTTCGGCAAGCAATAAATACATGTCAGGAATAGGAAGATTTAGTTCAAACAGTTTGTCTATATAGTTATCAATTTTTGCCCTGGCATCTTTAGGGTCCATCAAACCTATGGAAGCAAGCCATGTAAAACTATTGCACAAAGCAACAATAGGTTTATAATAGTTTGGTGCAGCAGACACAGATTGTTCCAAAAACGACATCATCTGTTCGCTTTTGCTACTATCCAGTTTATTCAAAAGATATTGCCCCCTTAGGTACATATCTAAAGCAAAGGTATTCTGAACAGCGGCTTCCGTGCTTTGTGGTACAGGGATGATGTGTTTGTTTATTTTACACGCAATGGTTTCGGCTATTTCATCCTGAAAGATGAAGATGTCGTTCAATTGCTTGTCCCAGGTTTCGGCCCACACACGAATCCCATTTTGGGTATTTATCAATTGTGCCGATATTCTTACATTACCGTCAGAATACCGAACACTTCCTTCAAGCAGGAACGATACATTTAATTTTTCTCCAATGGCAGGACTATCTAATGCTTGATTTTTGAACTTAAACGATGAAGTGCGCGAAGTAACATAAAGGCCTTCTATTTTCGAAAGGGCACTGATAATTTCTTCGGTAATTCCATCGCTGAAATACTCGCTGTCTTTATCCGGGCTCAGATTCCTGAATGGAATTACGGCAATGCTGTATTTCGAAACCATTTTTAATTGTTGGATTAAATAAACTGCAATTTACAAATTTATCAATGCTTAATACTAAAAAGCGGGTGCGTTGGAAAGATAGTCCGAAGCAATTCAGGATTTGGCAGCGAAATGAAGCATCCAGTGAAGGGTGCCAAACTGTTGTTTTTTTTTGTTGGAGAATTATTTGTCTTTTTTTCTTTTCAATTATGCAAACAATGAATAATACTGTTTTTTAGAGTTTTTGAATAATATTATCTCAAAAGAAACCCATATTATTACTAAAGTGATGCCTAAACTGCAGAATGGCCATGCCACACAATATTATGAAAATATAGTGTGGGTTGGATTTTCGGAACCTATTTTGTCCAACGTTCCAATACTTCTGCCGAACTGCAATATCAACAATTTCTATTCGGTCAATCAGCATTCCCCATTCTGTTTTTTCCTCAAAAATTTGATTACTATTTAGTGGCTCTAAGAGAAACAAGGGTTTTTTTGCTGACACCAATTATTGAAATTCACAAAATTAGTAATTTTAAACCGTAGGCAAATTTAATAAAATTGCTATGTTTAGATTAATCAAAAAAATTCATTATATTTAATTTGAATAATTCCTAAAAAACAAACAATGTGCCAGTTGAAACGAAACGAAAAAATAACACTTAGAACGCGATACTTTTAAGGTATAAAATGAAGATAGTAAGAAAAGAAATGACCATGATGACCCTGAAAAAACTTCTTTTAATTGTGTATCTGGCATTCTCATTTTCGCAGTTGAATGGACAGTTACTCAAACACAAATTCGACAGGTATACCGTAAAACAAGGATTAGCAGGCGCCTCTGTTTACTACATGCTGCAGGACAGAAATGGTTTTATGTGGTTTGCCACGAGCAATGGTATTAGCAAATTCGATGGATATACGTTTACCAATTATCGCCAATCAACAGACAATGCGAATGGATTAAGCGGAAATACTTGCATCTATCTGATGGAAGACAACTCAGGTAAAATATGGGTTGTAAACAATTCTGCTTCGGGGATAGACAGGTTTGATCCGGAATACGAACGTTTCGAAAACTTTAACCACGACACAAGCCGGCTAACCAGTTTAAGTTCGGGCATGGTAAACCACATATTGCAGGATAGTGAAGGAAAAATATGGATATGCACGGCCAAGTCACTCGATCTGCTGGTAAGTGGAGGCGACTCGGCATCATTCAGGCATTTTTATAATCCGAAGGATGTAACCAATTTCAGCAAGGTCCATATTAACAAAGACGGGGTAATGATCCTGTTCTCTGAAGTGGCCTACTACTTCAACAGGGAAAGATTTCAGTTTGTTCCATCTTACATTGATATCGGGACCGACAGGTTAACCTCGGTATCGGAAGATTCAAATGGCAATCTCTATATTGGGACCACCACCAACGGGCTCATCAGGCTCGCGTATGATCCGGCAGAAAAAAAATACTCGCGGGACACTGTAGATGTTTTCAACCCCGACCCAAACAGACGGAGTTTTATTCTTGTCGACAAAGAAGACCGTTTGTGGCTGGGAACTGCCACGAAAGGTCTGTTTAAATATGAACCCGGGAAGGAAACGTACGAAAACTTTTTGAATGACGAACTGGATCTTTTTTCGATTCCCGAAAATGCAGTCCACTCACTCTTTATTGACAAAACCGGTATGTTATGGACCGGAAGCGTGAGCCAGGGCATTAGCAAATATGATCTTTACCGTAAAGAGTTTTATCACTACAAGTCTCTTAAAGACAATCCCAATTCGATAAGCGGTAACCTCATTTCATCGCTGCACAGCATATCTGCCGATGAACTTTGGGTGGGGATGCGTGGAGATGGCGGTGTTACCCGTATCATTTTTGATCAGGATAATAAAGCTGGGTTTATTCATTATAAAAATGATCCCGAAGACAATAATTCATTAATGAATAACAACGTGCTATCGCTGGTACAGCGAAAAAATGGCGAAGTTTGGGTAGGGTCTGGTTCCCTTACCTTCACAAAAATCTTACCTGAAGAGCCCTTTTCGGGCAAAAAGGCTGTATTTGAAAGGTTTAAAGTCAACGGCTGGACTTTCACCATTTTTGAAGACAGCGAAGGCATTATGTGGGGTGGTACCTGGGGCGGAGGTCTCTGGAGGTACAACGAAGAAAAAGGCAACATCACCGTTTATAATAACAACCCCGAAGATGCGGGCAGTTTAGGCGACAATGTTGTCTGGGCCATTCATGAAGATGACTTTGGCAATATCTGGATCGGAGGAAACTCACAAGGCATCAGCATTTTAACAAAAGAACAAAAATATGCCGGCACCCCGAAGTTCATTAACATAAAAAATGAAAAAGAAAATCCCAACAGCCTGAGCGGGAACATGATCAACGCCTTTCTGCAAGATTCAAAGGGAACCATGTGGATTGCCACCAACGGGGGACTGAACCGGTTGATAGCAGAACCCAAAACATTAAAAAACCTCAAAAACGACAGAGATTTGAAATTCTATTCATACACGATGGAAAACGGTCTTCCGGACAATACCGTTCAGGGCATCGTCGAAGACAAGGAACATAATTTATGGCTTTCAACATCAAACGGGCTGTCGTTTTTTAACACACACGACACTACCTTCTCTAACTATTTCGAGAACGACGGGCTCCAAAGCGACGAATTCTGGCATAATTCCTATTTTATTAATGCAAACGGTTTTGTGTTTTTCGGTGGCAAAAACGGCATCACGGCCTTCGATCCTGCCAGTATAAAAGCCAACCCGTTTATTCCGGATATCGTATTTGCCAATTTCAGGCTTTTCAACAAAACCGTTAAAGTGGGCGAAAAAGTCAACAAGGATGTGGTACTGAAAAAAAATATCAACCACCTTTCAAACGTGGTTCTGTCGCACAAAAACAATGTCTTCACCATCGAATTTTCGGCCCTGCATTTTGCCCAGCCCGAAAGAAACCAATATGCCTATTACCTCGAGGGTTTTGAAGATGACTGGAATTATGTGGAAGGGGTAAGGTCGGCCACCTATACCAACCTGAACCCGGGACGGTATATCTTTCATGTGAAAGGATCAAACAACAACGGAAACTGGAACGACAAAGGCAAATCTCTGAATATAAGGATTAAAGCTGCCTGGTACAACACATGGCTTAGCCGCATACTTTATATTATAGCATTGGCTTTGATTGTTTGGTACATTATTCGTGAACGAAGAGAAAGAAACAGAAGGGAAAAGGAGAAACTGAGAAAAAAAATAGAGGAGGGAGAGAAAGAGCTTCAAAAAAGAATGGACGAAATTGAAAAACAGAAACAGGAAATCGAAGAACAGGACAAACGCGACTTTAACCTTCGCTATTTGAATGCCGGGATGAGCAGGTTTGCCGAAATAATTGCAGACGACCGTCAGGACCTGGAACAAATGACAAGGAAACTGATTTTTGAACTGGTAAGCTATACCAAATCCAATGTGGGGGCCATTTATATTACCGACGATTCGGACACCGAATTCACAAAGTTGGTTAAAAAAGCATCTTACAGCTACGACTCCGATATCAGGGTCAAAAACGATATCATACCGGGCGAGGGCTATGTGGGAACCTGCTACAAAGAAAAGAAAACCATCATGATGAATGACCTGCCCAAAGGTTATATCGTGCTGCGTTCGGGATTGGGAAGCATTTCGGCCACCCAATGCCTGCTGGTTCCCATTATCAACAACGACATATGTTTGGGTGTGATTGAGATTGCCTCCATTTCACCCATTGAGCAGTATAAAACCGATCTGGTCACAAAATTGTCCGAAAACTTTGCTTCAGTGATAGCCCTCAGCAATGCCAACACCAAAACCCTCGAAATGCTTGCACGGAATAAACTGCAGGCCGAAGAACTCCTCTCGCAGGATGAAGAATTGAGGCAAACACTGGAAGAAATGAATGCTACACAAGAAGAGCTGAAACGCAGGATTGAAACATATGAAAAAGAGAAAGGGAAAAGAGTAACAGACCAGAATTCTGACAAAGTAACCTGACGGGCGAAATATAAACATTTGTATCAATGAAATGCAATCATCGCCCCGGGTAGATACCTCAAAAAGCTTTATGGCCAGTTTGTTTCTAAATCACCATCAGTTTTTATATTATATATTATTGTTTCTTACTAATTATCAATTTCTTACCTGCATAACTCACAACATTGTCGTACTGTTCGGTTAATTCAATACCTGTCCCATTTTTTTCGCTTACAAAAACAATATTAAACTTGCGATTGGTAACCATACCCTGAAAAGAACCTTTACGATCATTTATTGTCAAGGACTTTTGCTTATCGTCCCATTTGAAGGATATGGTGGAATATTTTCCATTTTCGTAATTATAGTTGTCGTTTTCGTCTTCATACAAAACAAATTCGCCATTTGCTCCTTCGTAAACCCGTATTTCAAGGTTGTCCCAGTTTTTTTCCGTTGCAAACTGAACTTTAGGACCCCATGGTAAAATTGAGCCGGCTTTTACATATAATGGGATAATGTCAAGTGGGACATCTTTTTTCACAAGCTGTCCGCCGGTATATTTCGCACCTGTCCAAAAATCAAACCAGTCAGTTCCTTTTGGCAGATAAACATCTTTAGTTTTTACCAAACTGAAATCTTCAACCATCATTGTATTTTCACCCTGAACTTCATTTTTCCAATACATTGGTTCTGTAACCGGATTTACCAATAATGAGCTGCCAAACATAAATTCATCATTGATATCAAGTGCTTGTTTATCATTCGCGAAATCCATAACCAGGGCACGCATCATGCTCGACTGCTTTGAAGTTACGCCCCATGAAGTTGAATAGATATAAGGTAAAAGATGATAGCGAAGATTTATAGATTTTTCAATCGCATCATAAATTGGATTCCCTTTTTCACCAAACTGATAAATCTCACGAGGATAGCCTTCGCCGTGCGAACGCATCATAGGGCAAAAGGTACCGAACTGCATCCAACGAACATGCAGTTCACGATAGTCAACATTTTCAAGAGGTTTTTTAAAATTCCACAGAAAGAATCCACCAATATCGCTGTTCCAGTAAGGCATGCCACATAAAGAAACATTTAATCCAGCCGATATTTGGTTTCGCAAAGCTTGCCAGGAGGCTACAACATCGCCTGACCATAAGTTAGCCCCATAGCGTTGCTGACCTGCAAAAGCCGAACGGGTTAGTATGAATAATCTCCTTTCGGTTGATTGCGACAACTGGTGTTCTGCTACACCACCAACAGTCATTAATGGAAAAGCATTTCGAACTTTCCTGAATGATCCCAAATAAGTTTTTGTGTCAAAATCAGAAGGTTTGACATCAAGATGGTCAGGTTCAGAAGAATCTATCCACCAACCATCTATTCCCAATGAGAAAATACCTGCATTCAGATATTTCCAATAGATATCACGGGCAATAGGATTATACGCATCATAAACCCTTACCCCTGAAGGATAATCCATACGGGGCGGCCATCCTTCGCACCCGGACTGCGGCCAGGTACCAATATTGAATAATGCGCCTATGCTATCAAGTTCTTTGTATTGTTTTGTCATAGGGCCAAATGAATTCCATATTGAAATAATCATGTGCGCATTCATATTGTGAACTTCATCAACCATCTTTTGCGGATTGTAAAATCCCGGGTTAAGAAATTCCATGGCATTCCATTGGTAATTATTGCCCCAATATTGCCAGTCTTGTATAATACCGTCAAGAGGAACTTCTAATTCCCTGAATTTTCTAACTACATATAGCAACTCATCCTGACTCTTATACCGTTCACGGCTTTGCCAAAAACCATACGTCCATAGCGGGAACATCGGAGCTTGTCCTGTAAGATTACGCATACAGGCAATTACACCATCGGAATTTCCTCCGAACATAAAATAATAATCAATACCGTCGCCAACATCCGACTTAAAGTAAGTACTATCTGTGTTGTCTTCAAACAGGGTGGGTGAATAATTGTCCCAGAACAGCCCATATCCTTTAACCGACTGGAAAAATGGAATGTAATCGTCCGTATTACCTTGTACCATGTTAAGTTTCACTCCCCGTTTTGACATTTTGCCTTGTTGCTGTTGTCCTAAACCGTAAATGGGTTCATCCCTATCGAGTACAAATGACTGAGAAACAGTATATGTTTTATTTCCGGCATCATCAAAATCTACAAACAAAGCTCCAGAAATTTTTTCGCTCAACAGCATTTCCCCTTTGTTTAAAAATGCTATTTTACCATTGTTAAGATTTAACTGTACCTGTAGGCTTTTGCTATCAAGTATTACATCATTACCAACCTTTTTAATACTAAATGTGGTTTTTTCGGGTATTTGAACAACCGAAAGGCTTTGTTTGACAAAGGCTTTACCGGTAGGATATTTAATTACCCGGATGGTTGTGGGACTATAGAACTGTATTTCTGTCTCAACTGAATTTATAGAAGTTTTCACCCCTAATTCAGTTCGTTCATAACTTTGAGCTCTGCAAATAATACCAATAAGTAGCAAAGTTAAACCTAAATTAATCTGTAAAATTTTCATCACTTATTAATTTATCTTTTTTACAAAGTTAATGTTTCTCAAATTTTTGCAATTTTCACAAAATACTGAAGCGAGAACCAAACCCTCGCAAACCACTGATAAACAACTGTTTTATATTGTGTGTTACCCGCAGCTATTCCTTATATTGCTTCACTTATCCGAATATGTTTTTCTATTTCAGGTCGCCATTGTTCTTGATTTGACATTGTGTCGCAAATCTTCTCGTGAAAGTAAACCTGATACCAAGTTTTCTTATGAAAGTCACAAACATTCTTATATACTTTCTCCGAATGTATCATTAATTTCAAGATAAATTCTTCTTTAGGTTCTCTATGGTTATTTATTACCTGACTCAAACTTACTGGAGTAATGTCTATATCCTTCGCAAATGTACTTCTCTTTGAATATATGGAATCAATATATACTTTTAAAAAATCTGCAAAATAGTTTTGATTATCATATACAGGATTCTTTATATATTCTTCCATCTTCAGTTTCAATTGCAAAAGTTTAGCCTTGGTAATTTGGTCTTTAGAAAGATTTTTCATCTTCATTAGACGAGCTTCCATTAAAGCTGTGGCATCAGATTCACGTTCCTTTTTTGATTTGTATCTTGAATCTATACCGTACTCTGTATCCATAATGTTTTCTTTATTTTCAGTCATTGTCGTATGAATTTATTAAGTCAATAATCTCAGGAACTTCAATACTTAAAGTCATACCTGTTATATTCATGTTGTATTTATGAATATAATGTTGGGCAATCTGGCTTTTAGGTCTAAGAGAAACACATGCCAGTTCTCCAAATTCACGAATTGCAATTTTTGCAACATATGCAATTAGGTTTCCGGCGATTTTATCATATTTTTTCTCATTTCCTTTGTTTTCTTTTGAAACAGTTAAAAGCCTGATATGTATTCTCCATTCTTGAGGAATCCTTTCTATAGAGACAAGTCCTAAAATATCACTTGAACCCTTTATCTGCAACTTGTATACCTCTTGATTCTTCTCAATTTTCCAATCAAAAAAGTACCTGTCTTTTCGTAAAGTTTTAAATTCATCAATTTCAACAGATAGAATATCTACCGAATGTTTTTCACCTGTTGATGTATCAATAATTTTCATGCGATAAAAATACGAAATGTTTACTTATTATGGAAATTATCGGCGAGAACTTTACACATCACGGAAATCTTTTGTGGGTAACGTATTGCGATACGTTGGGGATTGCGAAGCCACTTCACTATCAAGGCACAACGAATTTTGATGCAAGAACTGAGGATCAAATAACCGCTTCGCCCCCAATGTTTTATGACCGCGTGTTAGCGTGCGTAAATTGCTCATAATCTATACTTTAAATTCAACACCAACATCGGAAACACATTACTCTCAGTATCTTTAAATCCCATTCCAGGAACAAAATTTCCGTAACTATACAAATCTAAATATTTGTCAGTCGGAAATGAAAGTTGAAAGTCAATATGTGTTTTTAATCGACTCGTTATTTTAAATTCGTAGCCAAGTGACGAACTAAATCCAAATAAATAAACTGTATGCTCAATTTTGTCTGCATAAGAATATGGTCTTGAATCAATCGGAGACAAATACAATCCTTTCTCATAAACAATTGAATTTGT